>NZ_PDJV01000017.1 GCF_004116465.1 Arcobacter sp. F2176 | reverse complement strand
TCTGATATAAATGGTGGTAAAGATTTTGCTCAATTAATTGTAAGCAATAATAAAGAAGAAGTTTTAAAAAGAAAAATTGATGATAATGTTAAAGATAAAACAGGAAATTTTTATAGAAAAGAAGTATTGAAACTTTTAAAGGAAAAAGGGGAAGGTTATCATAAATATTGGTTTAAAAAACCAGGCTTTGATATTGAAAAAGAAAGATATGCATACTTTTATTGGAATAAACAGTGGAATTGGATTATAACATCTGGATTTTATTTTGAAGATTTAAATGAACAAATTGATAAACTAAAAAATGAGACAGATGTTTATTTAAAAGAATTAATAAAAAATTCGTTAATTTGGGGAATAATTTTTTCTTTAGTAATGATTTCTATATCAATTACTATTTTTTATAAAATTCGAAAAAGAATAAAGAATAATCAAGTAAGTCTTTTGAAAAGTCAAGAAAACTTGAAAAAAGCACAAAAAATATCAAAAATAGGATCATGGAGTTATTCATATGAAACAGAAGATTTAGTCCTTTCCGATGAGACATATGAGCTTTTTGGAATAGAAAAAGGTAAAAGAAGAATTTCTTCAAAATATCTTTTGTCTTTTGTACATAGTGATGATAAAAGAAGGGTAAATGTACTTCTTGATAGACTTGTTAAAGAAAAAAAACCTTATGAGATCATTCATAGACTTGTAATAAATAAAAAAATTAAATGGGTCAATAATCAATGTGAAGTTTTTATTGAAAATAATGCTGTGATAATAGTAGGAACACTTCAAGATATTACAGAAAAATATGAGAAAGATAAAAAAATCGAAGAACAATCTCAACTGTTGTTTAATCAGTCCAAAATGGCAGCAATGGGAGAAATGATTGAAAATATTGCTCATCAATGGAGACAACCACTCTCAGCTATTTCAATAAGTGCAAGTGGTCTTAAACTTGAAAGTGAATATAAGATTTTAAATAAAGAAAAAATTGAAGAGGGTTTGAGTAATATCATTGATAATACTAAATACTTATCAAATACAATTGAAGATTTTAGAAAATATTTTGCAAAAGATAAAAATATAGTAAGATGCAATATAAAAGAAGTTTATAAAAATACAATAAAACTTTTAAAACCAAAATTTGATACATTAAATATTGAAATAAAAGATGAATGCGAAGATTTATTTACTTATACATTAGAAAATGAACTAGTTCAATGTTTAATGAATATTTTTAATAATGCACATGATGCACTTATGAAAAATAAATCAGAAAAAAAATTTATAATTATAAAAATCTCTAAAAAATATGACAATATAATTATTGACATTAGAGATAATGCAGGTGGAATAGATGATAATATTATTCAAAAAATATTTGAACCTTATTTTACCACTAAACATAAAAGTCAAGGCACTGGAATAGGACTTTATATGACACAAGAAATAATTACTAAACATTTAAAGGGTTTTATAAAAGTTGAAAATGTAAAATATGAAATTGATAAAAAAATGTACAAAGGTGCTAGTTTTAAGATTTCGTTACCTCAAGAGTTGAAAAAATAAAATTAGGAAAAGAAATGAATATTAAAAATTATGTAGTAATTACAGTGACATTTCTGTTGCTTACTTTTACTATTGGTTCTTCTGTAATGAACTATGAAAAAGCATTAAAAGAAATGGAAATAAATCTTAAAGAAAGATCACTTCCTTTGTCTATTGATAATATTTACTCAGAAGTGCAAAAAAATATTATAGAGCCTACCTTAGTATCTTCAATGATGGCAAATGATACTTTTTTAAAAGATTGGATTCTTCATGAAGAAAATCAAACTGAAAAAATAAGTAGATATTTGGAGAGTATAAAAAATAGATACAATATGTTTAGTACTTTTTTGGTTTCTAATCAAACGGGTAATTATTATACTTCTAAAGGCCTAATAGATAAAGTTAAAAAATCCAATCCTGAAAATGCTTGGTATTTTAAATTTAAAGAAACCCCAGAAAATCATGAGATAAATTTAGACTTTAATAAAAAACTAGCTGATTCTTTAATCATGTTTATAAATTATAAAATTTTTGATGATAAGTTCCATTATTTAGGGGCTACAGGAATAGGAATAAAGATTTCATATATAAATGAAATGTTAAAACACTTTAGGCTCAAATATAATTTTAATGTATTCTTTACAGATAAAAATGGTGAAGTTGTTTTAAGTGAAAATGAATTTAATAATCCTGATAAACTAATAACAATAAAAGAATTAGATTTGGCAAATAAAGATTTAGAATTTGAAAGCCCACAGCTTTTTGAATATAAAAAAAATGACAAAACATATATCTTAAATGGTAAATTTGTAAAAGAGTTAAATCTATATTTATTTGTTGAAGCCAAGCTTGATACCTTTACGGGAGAAGTTAGGAAGACTTTTATTTTAAATCTTATTATTTCTTTATTTGTAACTATTCTTATCATAATTATAATTTTGTATACAATAAAGATATATAATAAAAAATTGGAAAGTTTAGCTGCTTATGATAGCTTAACAAACTTACATAATAGAAGAACCTTCAATGATTATTTTGAGAAGTCTTTAAAACAATTTAAAAGGGATAAAATACCTAAATCAATCATATTCTTAGACTTAGATGATTTTAAACTTGTAAATGATAACTATGGGCATTTAGTTGGAGATGATGTTTTAAAAAGAATTGCTGCTATTTTAAAATTACAAATTAGAGATAGTGATAGCATATCAAGGTGGGGTGGAGAAGAGTTCTTGATTCTTTTAAATAATTCAAATTTGGAACAAACTTTTGACATAGCCCAAAAGTTAAAGAATTGTTTTGAGAATGATATAGAATTAAATAATCTAGTAAAAGAGGGGATTACAGCAAGTTTTGGTGTAAGTACTTTTAAAGAGGATGATACAATAGAAAAAATCATCTCAAGGGCAGATGAAACCTTATATAAAGTAAAGAATAGTGGTAAAAATAGAGTAGAAAAAGAAGTTTAGGAGTTTAGATGAGTGTATTATTAGAAATGGCGATGTTTACAACTGATTATGGTGAAAGCAAGAGTGCACATGTGGCTAAGGTGATTGATACTATTAGAAAAAGTGGTTATTCTTATCAACTAACATCTATGTGTACTATTATTGAAACAGAAGAGATAGGGCAAGCTTTGAAGCTTATAGAGGATTGTTATAAAGTTTTAGAATCACTTGATTGTAATAGAGTTTATGCTACATTAACCTTTGACATTAGAAAAGGTCATAGCAATAGATTAAAAACGAAAGTTGAATCTATAGAAAAACAAATAGGAGAAGTATCAAAATGAAATATTTAATTGTATTAGCGCTATTAGTAAGTTCACTATTTGCTGAACAAAATTTGCAAGAGTGTGTTCAATCACCAGTTTCAAAAACATCAGTTATATTTACTTGTATACATGGGGAATATTATATTGAATATGAATCAACTTCAAAGAGAGATGTAAAAGGACTAAGAGTCCTTTACACAGAATCTGATAAATATAAGTTTTTGAAAAATCTAAAAAAACTTCCTAAAGATCTTAATTAGTGCACAATGGCGTTATGCCATTGTACAACAGAGACTCTCATTCCATCTTTTATTTTTTTCACGCTATGAGAAAAGTATGGATTACTTAAAAAGGCAACAAAATCTCCCTCTTTAGGTTTGATTGATATTTTTCTAAATTTATCATCATATAAAAAATCAAAAACCAATTCACCTCCACTAAACTCAAACTCATCTTTTGGATCTTTTACTTGTGTTGTGATAAATAAAACAGTTGTAATAATTCTAGCAGGAGCTACTGGCTTATATTCAATAATATTTTTATTTAAATCAACTATTTCACTACAGTTATCAGAGTGTCTTTTATAAAAACAGCCATTTTTATAAATAAGTATTTGAGGATCAATTGATTGCATAAGTGAAACATTAAAAAATTCTTCTATTTTACTTTTTTGTGATTCAAAAAATATATTGTACTCTTTTAGAAAAGTATCATTTGGAATGATATTGTAAGTATTTCGTATATCTATATTTTTTTTAGGAAGTACAACTCCATCATCAGTACTGATGATTCCTATTTTTTTAGATTCATCTTCATGATTTTTAATAAAGCTCTTCATATCTGAAAAATCAAAGTTGATATTCTCATATATAAAAGGGGCTTCATGATAAGGATTTGGAAGTATTTTCATACTCTCTGGAACTATAGTATCAAGCCATTGTTTTGGTGAGAAAATATTATTACCAAATTGTGTTAGTTCAAGTTGTTTTATATCAAAAGGTGCAGTCATATAACCTACTAAATTTTTTATGGAATTATAGCACTTTTTTTAATAATCAATACCTTTAGTTTTAAAACTATATCTGTGCTCTTCACTTCTTCCAAACTCTTTTATCATATCTATATGAACTTTTGTTCCATAACCTTTATGTTTTTCAAACATATAGTTTGGGTATTTATTTGAAATTTTTACCATATATCTATCTCGGCTAACTTTTGCTAGTATTGATGCCGCACTTACTTGCTCATAATTGGCATCTGCTTTTATTTCATGTTTTAGACCTTCTATTCCAAAAGAAGTATTTCCATCCATTAAATATTCATTTGCTTTAACATTTTGCATAATCTCTTCTATAGAGTTTTTTAAACACAAAGATAATCCAAGGCTATCTAAAGTCTTTGCATCAGTGAATACTATATGATAAAAAGAGTTAGCTATTATTTCATCAAAAAGTTTTTCTCTTTTTTTTTCACTTAGTTTTTTAGAATCATTTAATCCTTCTATTGAATTTTTTAAAACAACTCCAGCTACAACCATTGGCCCAGCTAATGGTCCTCTTCCAGCTTCATCTATACCACATAACATCTATTTCCTTTTTGTTTTGCTAATTATATTGTAAAAATTATGAAAGAAAACAAAATTATAACTTGACAAAAGTCCACTCAAGGTGCTATAATTTTTTTAGCAGTTAAATTAAAGGAGTGCTAATTATGAATAAAATTTTTGAAAAACTAACAAACCAAATGAATGAAAGCATAGATTCGTCTGTTGCTTTAGCATTACATAATAAAAACCAAGAAGTAGAAGTTATACATATGCTTTGGGCATTATTAACAAATACCAACTCAGTACTAAACCAATTATTAAATAAAATGAATATAGACAAAACAGCCTTAGTACTAGAAGCAAAATCTCATACATCATCTTTGCCAACTGTATCAACAGTTACAAAAGAGAATATAAAACTAAGTAGGGGCTTTATAGATTCTTTGCAAAAAGCAGAAGGTCAGATGGCAACACTTGGCGATAAATTTATAGCTATTGACTCATGGTTAATAGCAAACTTTGATAATAAAGTATTTAAAGATGTATTAGGCAAATATATAGATTTACGAGAAGCAAAAAAAGAGCTAGAAGCCATAAGAGGTGGAAGTGTTATTGACTCAGCTTCAGGAGATGAGAACTTAGAAGCTTTAGGAAAATATGGAATTGACCTAAACCAACAAGCAATTGAGGGAAAACTAGACCCAGTAATTGGAAGAGATGAACAAATTCAAAGAATGATGCAAATTCTTATAAGAAAAACAAAAAACAACCCTATACTTTTAGGAGAACCAGGAACTGGTAAAACAGCTATTGCAGAAGGACTAGCCCAAAGAATAGTGGCAAAGGATGTTCCACTATCTTTACAAAATAAAAGAGTGGTAACACTTGATATGAGTGCTTTAATTGCAGGTGCAAAATATAGAGGTGAATTTGAAGATAGATTAAAATCTGTAATTGATGAAGTTAAAAAAGCTGGAAATGTAATTTTATTTATTGATGAAATTCATACAATAATTGGAGCAGGGGCAAGTGAAGGAAGTATGGATGCTGCAAATATCTTAAAACCAGCTCTTGCAAGGGGTGAATTACATACAATAGGAGCAACAACACTTAAAGAGTATAGAAAGTATTTTGAAAAAGATACAGCTATGCAAAGAAGATTTCAACCAATTACGGTAGATGAGCCAAGTGTAAATGAAGCCTTGCAAATACTAAGAGGTATAAAAGAGAAACTAGAAACTTTCCATAGTGTAACTATCAATGATAGTGCCTTAGTAGCAGCTGCCAAATTAAGTGATAGATATATCTCTGATAGATTTTTACCAGATAAAGCTATTGACCTAATAGATGAAGCAGCAGCAGAGCTTAAAATGCAAATAGAGAGTGAACCAATTGTTTTATCAACTGTAAAAAGAGCAATTCAAACTTTGATGGTGGAAAAAGAAGCTTTAAAGATGGAAAAATCTAAAAAAAATAGTGAAAGAATTGAAGCTATAGAAAAAGAATTAGCCGATTTAAATGAAGAACAAAGAGCTTTGGAAACTAGATTTTTAAATGAAAAAGAGACATTTAATAAAGCATCTACTTTAAAAGTAAAAATTGATGAATTAAAAACAAAAGCACTAGCTGCTAAAAGAGAATCAAGATTTGAAGAAGCCGCATCTATAGAATATGGGGAAATACCAGAATTAGAAAAACAAGTAAAAGAAAATGAAGAAAAATGGGACAAAATGCAAGAAGCAGGAACATTATTAAGAAATAGTGTTGATGAAGATGCAATTGCAAGTATTGTTTCAAGATGGACTGGAATTCCTGTAAATAAGATGTTAAGTAGTGATAAACAAAAAATCTTAGAAATAGAAAGTGTTTTAAAAAATGATGTAAAAGGGCAAGATGAAGCACTAAAAGCAATAAGTCGTGCAATTAAAAGAAATAAAGCAGGGCTAAGTGATGATAGTAAACCAATAGGCTCTTTTATGTTCTTAGGACCAACAGGTGTTGGTAAAACAGAGAGTGCAAAAAGTTTAGCGAAGTTTTTATTTGATGATGAAAAATCACTTATAAGATTTGATATGAGTGAATATATGGAAAAACATGCAGTATCAAGATTAATTGGTGCTGCTCCTGGATATGTGGGTTATGAAGAAGGAGGGCAGTTAACTGAAGCTGTTAGAAGAAAACCTTATAGTGTGATTTTATTTGATGAAATTGAAAAAGCACATCCTGATGTATTTAATATCTTACTTCAAGTTCTTGATGATGGAAGATTGACAGATAATAAAGGTGTTACTATTGATTTTAAAAATACAATTATCATATTAACTTCAAATATTGGAAGTAGCAAGATTATAGAAATAGCTGATAAAGATAAAAGAAGAGAAGAAGTATTTTTAGAAATTAAAAACTATTTTAGACCAGAATTTTTAAATAGATTAGATGATATAATTATTTTTGAACAATTAGGATTAGACTCAATTACAAATATTGTTTCAATATTGTTTGAAGATATTAAGAAAAAAGTTGAAGATAAAGATATCCAAATTGAGTTGACTCAAAGTGCAAAAGAGTTTATTGCAAAAGTTGGATTTGACCCAGTATATGGTGCTAGACCACTAAAAAGAGCAATCTATGAAATAGTAGAAGATAAGCTTGCTGATTTGATTTTAGAAGACAAAATTGGTGCAGGAAGTAAGGTTGTTTTTGATGTGCAAAATGATGAGGTAATCGCAAAAATATAGTTTTTAGAAAGTTTTAACTTAGCTTAATATAAAGAAATTTTAAGTTAACTTTAACTATAATCCGCAACTTGAATTTTAAAAAGGGAATGACACTATGAAAAGAACATACCAACCGCATAACACGCCAAAAAAGAGAACTCACGGTTTTAGAGTAAGAATGTCTACAAAAAATGGTAGAAAAGTTATTGCAAGAAGAAGAGCAAAAGGTAGAAAAAGATTAGCTGTTTAAGCAAAGAATACAGACTAAATAGCTCAAGAGATTTTAGACAAATCTATCAAAGCGGCAAAAAATGGCACACGCCATCTTTTGTCGCTTTTTTTAGGTCTAGTGAAAAGTTAGAAATAGGTTTTGTTACTTCTAAAAAAGTAGGAAATGCTGTTTTTAGAAATAAAGCAAGAAGAAGATTACGAGCTATAGTTTTAGAAAATGAAAATAAAATTATTACTGGTAAATATGTTTTTGTAGCAAAAGATGAATTATTTAATAAATCACATACTGAGTTACAAAAAGATTTTAATTTTGCATTTAAACGACTAAATTTATACAAATGAACTTTGTATTTAAATATCTAATTAAGTTTTATCAAAAATTTATTTCTCGTTATACCTCTCCAAGTTGTAGATTTTATCCAACTTGTTCCGAATATGGAGTATGGCAAATGGAAAATAACTCTTTTTTTAAGGCTATTTATTTTACAATAACACGGATATTAAAATGTAACCAACTTTTTAGAGGTGGAATTGATTATCCAATAGTCAATAAAATCCCGAATAAAAGTATCATACATAAAAAAATCAAAGTAATATATTGGTTTGTACCAACTGAAGATAATAAATACTTTGTAGTAAAGAATTGGGAGAGAAATAAGAATAATGAATAATTTAAATAATAATCAGGGTATGCAAAAGCGAATGTTAATCATGACATTAATTGTTTTTGTATTTTTTGTTGCTTATGAGTTTTTGGTTTTAAAGCCTCAAAAAGAGGCACAAGCTGCTAAAATAGCACAAGAGAAAGTAGTAAACGCAAATAATGCTCCACAAGTGGCACAAGACAGCACAAATCCTGCATCTGCTCCAGTTTCCAACATGTCAACACCTTCAAATGTTGCTGATGCTATATCATCAAAAACAATTGCAACAAATGATATAGTTTCAACTATTACTACTGATAAAAATATCATTCAAATTGATAAATTAGGTAGAATCGCTCAAGTTACTCTTTTAGAGAGACAATATATAAATGAAGATAATTCTCATATAAAACTTTTTGAACCAAATCAATTAAGACCTTTAGAAGTAAGATTTGCAGATAAAAATATTAATAATGAAGCTTTTAATGTAGAAGTTACTGTTAACTCACCAGTTATTGATGCTACAAAACAAACACAAAAACTTATTATTACTCAAACATTAAAAGAGACAGTTTTAACTAAAATATTAACTATTTACACTGATGGTCATTATGATTTAGATGTAAAAGCTACTAATAACAAACAATTTTTTATTACTCCAGGTTATAGACCAAATGTATTAGCTGATATGTATGCTGATCATGGTGCAATTGTAAAGTTAGCTGACAATACTTTAGATGTAACAGTTGATGGTAAAAATGATAAAACTAAAACTTATCAAGCAGTTAAATTTCTAAGCTTCTTTGATAGATATTATACTACTGTTGTATATAATTTCAAAAAAACAATGCAAGTTTCTCTTATGCCAGACAAAGATTCAAATCCACAAGGTTTTGTTCACTCTGAAAATGCTTCTGTTGATTTTAGTGGATATATCGGGCCAAAAGAGCATAAAGCACTTAAAGCTTTAAATCCTCAATTAACAGGTGTTATTGAATATGGTTGGTTTACATTTATCGCAAACCCTATGTTTTTATTTTTACAATTTCTTCAAAGTTATGTGGGTAACTGGGGTTGGACAATTGTATTTGCAACAATTATAATTAAACTTATTCTTTTTCCTTTATCATACAAAGGTATGATGTCAATGCAGAAGCTAAAAGATTTAGCTCCAAAGATTAAAGAACTTCAAGAGAAATATAAGGGTGATAAGCAAAAACAATCAGCTCATATGATGGAATTATATAAAAAACATGGTGCAAATCCAATGGGTGGATGTTTACCTTTGATTTTACAAATTCCAGTGTTTTTTGCTCTTTATAGAGTTATTTTAAATGCAATTGAGTTAAAAGGTTCTCCATGGATTCTTTGGATTCACGATTTAGCTTTAATGGATCCATATTATGTGTTACCAATTTTAATGGGTATTTCAATGTTTATACAACAAAAACTTACTCCAAATACAATGCAAGATGAGACACAAAAGAAAATTTTCCAATTTTTACCAGTAGTATTTACATTCTTCTTCTTGTGGTTCCCAGCAGGGTTAACACTTTATTGGTTTATAAATAACTTATTTACAATTTGTCAACAATTCTTTATTAATAAAATGTTTGAAAAAAAGAAGTTAGTTGAAATAGAAGAGAAAAAAGCATCTAAAAAATAGGAAATAAATATGAAAAAATTTGAAGCAAAAACATTAGAAGAAGTATATGAAGTAGCATCAAATGAATTTAATTGTTCCATAATAGATTTAGAAATAGTAATAACCCAACAGCCAAGTAAAGGTTTTCTTGGCATTGGGAAAAAAACTGCAATTATAACAGCTCAGTTAAAAAGAAAACAAAAAAAAGACAATAGAAAATATAAAGAAACAAAATATAGAAAAAATAATATAAATATTGAAGATTTATCAGAAAAAATTGCTAATAGCAATACAAATGAAATAAAAACAGAAAGAATCCCAACTTCTAAAGTTCCTAATGTAGAAGGTAAAGAACAGATATTTAATAACTTTTATACAGAAGTTAATCAAAAAGATGAGATATCTAAAATAGTTATAAAAAAAGATAAAGAAGAAATTATCTTAGAAGTTAAAAAAGATGTGAATACTTTATTTCAAAATACTTGTTATGAAATAGATGAAATTGAAGTTGATTTTTATGATGAAGAAACATTATACATCGAATTTAATGGAAAAGATTCAGCTTTATTAATAGGTAAAGAAGGTTATAGATATAAAGCCTTGTCTTATATTTTATTTAATTGGATAAATGAAAAATATGGTTTAATGTTAAGACTTGAAGTTGCAGAATTTTTGAAGAATCAAGAAGAAGCAATTTATAATTATCTATCTCCCGTTATTGAAACTATAAAAGAAACTGGTACATATAAAACTAAACCATTAGATGGTATTTTAGTACATATTGCGCTTAAAAGATTAAGAGAAGAGTTCCCTAATAAATATGTTGCTGTTAAAACAAATGTAAGAGGCGACAAATATGTATTAGTAAATGAGTATAGAAGTAATCAATAAATAATGGACTCATTTGATACAATTGCAGCAATTGCAACAGCCAATGGAATTGGCTCAATCTCAATTATAAGATTAAGTGGTAAAGATTCGTTGCCACTTGCCTTAACTCTTTCAAAAAGAACTAATTTAAATCCAAGATTAGCAACCCTATCTAGTATATACAATAGTGAAGATGAAATTATAGATGAAGCACTTTTAATTTATTTTAAAAATCCAAACTCTTTTACAGGCGAAGATATTGTTGAGTTTCAATGTCATGGTGGAATCGCTATTTCAAACATAATTTTAAATGAACTTATAAAATTAGGTGCAAGATTAGCAAATCCAGGTGAATTTTCAAAAAGAGCTTTTTTAAATAATAAAATTGACCTTTCAAAAGCAGAAGCAATAGCAAAACTTATAGAAGCTAGAAGTGAAGATGCTGTTAAATTATTAGCACGACAACTAAAAGGTGAACTAACTAATTTCGTAAATGATATTAGAGAAGATCTACTTTTTATGTTAGCTTACACTGAAGTTAGTATTGATTATGCTGAAGATGATTTGCCAGCTGATATTTTTGAGCAAATAGAAAAGAAAATAGAAAAAATAGTAGTTAAATTATCAAATACATTAGAATCAAGTAAAAGAAGAGAAGGTCTAATCGAAGGTTTCAAAGTAGCAATTATAGGAAAACCAAATGTTGGAAAATCTTCGCTTTTAAATAAACTTTTAAATTTTGATAGAGCAATCATAAGTGACATAGCAGGAACAACCAGAGATACAATAGAAGAGTCTGTTAAGATTGGTACGCATATTATCAAGATAGTTGATACAGCAGGTATTAGAGAAGCTAGTGATACTATTGAGCGAATTGGAATTGAGAAGTCTTTAAGTGCTGTAAATGAAGCAGATATCATTATTTCATTATTTGATAATTCAAAAGTTTGTGATGATGAAGATAAAAAGATTTTAAATATTTTAGATGAGATAGAAAATAAAGAAAAAATAGTAGTATTAAATAAAATTGATTTAGAATCAAAATTTGATAAAACACAATTAAAAAATGAATACATAGAATTAAGTACAAAAAACAGTATTAGTACATTAATAAAAAAAATAGAAACAATTTTAGATAACAATTCCCATGATGATAATATGACTTTGATCTCAAAAAGACAAGTAGATGCAGTAGAGCAAACTTTATACCATGTACAAGAAGCAAAAACTCCCTTGATGACTGGTGAGTTAGAATTTTTTGCTCACAATATACATGAAGCTATTGAGAATATTTCATTGATAACAAGACCATATGAAAATGACCAGATGTTGGATGTGATGTTCGGAGCTTTCTGCTTAGGTAAGTGAGGTATAGCTTTTTGCACACTTCTGCGTTAGAGTAATTTTTTTACTCAATCACGTACTAGTTGTACGCTCAATCGTAAAAAAATTACTCTGCCTTGAATTGCACTAAAAATCTATACCTCTAGAGTTTTTAAATATGAGACTATATTAAATTTAAGATTTTTATATGTATAATTGATACTTATAAGGATATTTAATGAATAATCCAATTATTAGTTCATTTTTAAATAAGTTTAGTATTCAAAATAATTTAGACACATATGATATTACAGCAAAATTTGAACATCTTTGTAATTTTCTTGTAGTATATAATGAATATAATTCTATGTCGTTTGATTTTTCTGATGTACATACTGGAAAAGCCACACAAGGTATTGATGGAATTGGTATAATTGTTAATGGAAAGTTCTGCACATCGGTTCAAGAAATTAAAGATTTAATTGATACTACAGGTTACTTAGATGTTAAATTTATATTAATACAAACAAAAACTTCGGATAAGTTTAGTGGTGAAGAATTAGGTGCTTTTTTTACATGGAGCAAAAAATTCTTTATGGAAAAAGGTAATTTATTTTCAACTGATAGTATGAAAAATTTTGTTGAAATGAAAGAATTTATATATGCTAATGTAGATTCTATGAAAAGGCATACTCCTTATTGTAAGTTGTATTTCTTAAATACTGGAATTTGGAATGATGATGCAAATTTAACTAGTATTATTGAAGATGGTAAATCAGAATTACAAAACTTATCGATGTTTTGTGAGGATATTGTAGATTTTTATCCATGTGGTTCAAAAGAAGTTCAGCATTTATATAGAAAATCTAAAGAAATTGTAAAAACAAATATAATATTTGAAAAGAAAGTTTCATTACCTAAAATAGATAATGTTGAATCTGCATATTCAGGAGTATTACCATTTTCAGAATTTAGAAAAATTATTCTTGATGAAAATGGTAATATAAAGTCTGTTTTTGATGATAATATTCGTGATTATCTTGAAACTTCTAATAATATTGTAAATAAAGATATTGATGATACAATAAAAGAAAATAGGTTTGAATACTTTAGTATTCTAAATAATGGAATTACAATTGTTGCTGAAAAAGTAATCAGTGCTGGCGATTCTTTTACTCTAGAAAACTATCAAATAGTAAATGGTTGTCAGACAAGTCATGTTTTGTATGAAAATAAAGATGTAAAAGGTATAAATTCCTTACAAATACCAGTAAAGATAATTGAAACTAAAGATATTAATATAAAAAGTGATATTACTAGAGCTACAAATAATCAAACAGCAGTAACTAAGCAAGAATTAGAGGCATTAACTAATTTTCAAAGAACATTAGAAGAATTTTATATTGCATGTTATGATACTAATGGAATAGAATTATATTATGAGAGAAGAACAAATCAATATAAGCAAAATGATTATAGTTTGCATAAGATAATAAATATTGAGCACCAAGTAAAAGCATATTCTTCAATGTTTCTTAATTTACCTCATAATGCATCTGGACATCATGGGAAATTGTTACAAAACTTAGGAGACTCTATTTTTAACTTAAATCATGAATCATTCCCTTATTATTTAAGTGGTTTGGCATATTCAATTTTAGAAAGTTTATTTCTTACTCACAAAATTAATAGTAAATATAAAAAATATAGGTTTCATATTCTTATGATATCTAGGTATATAATAACAACATCAAAATTACCAGATTTTACAATTAAAAAGCAAACTGATAAATATTGTAAAAAAATATTAGATGTTTTATTGAATGAAAAAAAAGTGCTACAATTGTTTATTCAATCAATATCAATTTTAGAAAGTGATGAACTCAGTTTAGATTTAAAAAATAGAAAAACATCAGAATTAGCAAGGAATACTAATTTAATAATTGATTTCTTAAAACAAAAATTGTTTATAGATAAAATAGAAATAAATTTGGATATAGAAAAAGAGTTAGTTGTTGATAATGAAATTAAAGAAAGAAACAAACAAAGTACTTTACTTGATTTTATGTAAAATTATTGATAACGAAAGCTTTAAAATAATAACTTATAATACAAAAATAGATCTTGACCACTACAACTATTTTGGATAGTTAAGATAATAGGAAATTAATGAAAACTTATGATTTGATAGTAATAGGTTCTGGTGCCGCGGGAATGATTGCTGGTATAAAAGCTGCTAGAAATGGCAAGAGCGTATTATTACTTGAACAACAAGAAAAACTAGGTCCTAAACTAAAAGCTACAGGTGGTGGACGGTGTAACCTTACAAATACACTTGATAATTCTGATTTTATGAACTCTTTTGGTCGCAATGGTCGTTTTATGATGGAAGCTATTACTGCTTTTGATTATAAAGACTTGATGGGCTTTTTTAAAGAGATTGGTGTTGAGACTCATATTCCTGATGGGTTTAGGGTTTTTCCTATTACTCATAGTTCTTCTACTATTATAAAAGCTTTGGAAGATGAACTTATTCGGGTAGGAGTAGAAGTTAGATGTAATACAAAGGCTGAGACTTTATTATTCGAAGATGAAGCTATTGTTGGTGTTCAAACTTTAGATGAAAAATTCTTAAGTCCTAATGTTGTTGTAGCAACTGGAGGATTAGGTTATCCAATGCTAGGAGCAAATGGTGATGGCTTTATTTTTGCAAAAGAGTTAGGTCATAAGGTTACTGATTTGTATCCAGCTATGTTGCCACTTATTTCAAAAGAAAAATGGGTTGCTTCTTGTAAGGCTGATACTATTGCAAAAGCAGAACTTCGAATAGATTTGCCAAAGGCAAAAAAACTAAAAGCTGTGGGTGATTTAATTTTTACTTCAAAAGGTGTTCGAGGTCCTGTTGTTTTAGATTTTTCTCGGGAGATTACTCCTTATTTAGAAAAGTATGGAGAAGTTCCTATTTTAATAAATATGATTAGAGGGAAAAATGAAGAAGAGGTTAGGGCACATATAAATAGCGAGATTAAAGCTAATGATGATTCAACTATTTTAGAAAATATTTCTTCATTAGTTCCCGAGTCTGTTGCAAATGAACTTTGTATTTTATGTGATGTGGATACTAGTAAAAAATTTAAAGATATAAATGGACAAAACAGAGATAAACTTATCAAATATCTTGTCTCAACTCCTTTAACCATAACAGATCATGTGGGATTTAAACAAGCCATGATTACAAGAGGTGGAGTAAGTTTAAAAGAGATAAATCCAAAAACTATGCAAAGCAAGATTATAAAAGGTTTATATTTTTGTGGGGAAGTTGTAGATTTAGATGGACCTTGTGGAGGGTATAACCTCCAGTGGTCTTTTTCAAGTGGAAACTTAGCTGGTCAGCTTTTAGAGTTTTGATTTATTAAGGTTTTTCTATCCAGATAAACCTTGCATTTTCTTTAGAAATATCTAACCAAGAATTTGTATCAAATTCTACTTTTAAAACTTCTGCTGGTTTGAGTTTCTCCCTATAAACGCCTAAGGTTATCCCAAGTGCAGTAAGGGCTGGGTTATGACCTACTAATAGTAAATTATCAGCTGTATCATAAGTATATGATAACATCTCTACTAATTCATTTACAAAGGCATTGTAAATATTACCATTGTACATTATTGTTTTATCATATTCTAAAATTTCAGAAATTATTTCTGCTGTTTGTTTTGTACGCTCAGATGGGCTAGCTGTTATTAAATCTAGCTTTACACCCAATTGTTTTAGTTTTTCGCCAATTATTTGTGCTTCTTTTTCTCCATCTTTAGATAATTTAATATCATAATCATCTTCATTTTCTAAAGGCAAATCTTTATGTGCATGTCTCATTATATATAGTGTTTTCATTTCTTTTTCCAATTTTAATAAATAGATTATTTTAAGTAAATTTACCTAGAAAGAAAATAAAATGAATAATTTATTTTTTAAATTTTTTATTTGAAAAATTGTTATAGAATATACTTAATAATTTATCAAGGAGAAAAATATGGAACAAGTAAAGACAATCTTTTTTTTGACACTGTTAACTGTATTATTTGTTTTTATTGGTTTTTCATTTGGAGGTGCAAATGGTGCCTTAATAGCATTTCTAATAGCTGCTGGAATGAATTTTTATGCATACTATTACTCTGATAAACAAGTGTTAAATCATTATAATGCTGTTTTAATAGAAGATAGAAGAAATCATATTTATAAAATAGTTGAAAATCTTGCATATAAAGCAAATCTTCCTATGCCAAAAGTGTATTTGGTAGTGGATAATGTACCAAATGCTTTTGCAACGGGTAGAAACTATGAAAACTCAGCAGTGGCTGTTACACAAGGTTTAGTTGATTTGTTAAATGATGAAGAGATAGAGGGAGTTATTGCCCATGAATTATCTCATATAAGGCATTATGATATATTAATAGGTACTATTGCTGCAGTATTTGCAGGAGCTATTGCTATGATTGCAAATTTTATGCAGTTTTCATCTATCTTTGGTGGAAATAACAATAGACAAGGAGTTCATCCCATTGTTATGCTTTTAATGGCTATTATTTTACCAATAGCTGCATCTATTATACAAATGACAGTAAGTAGAAGTAGGGAATTTTTAGCAGATGAAGGATCTGCAAGACTTACAAATAATCCAGCTGGATTACAAAGTGCTTTATCAAAACTTGAGAATTATGCAAAAAGAGGACAGATGCGAGATGCCACGGAAGAGACAGCTCACATGTTTATAGTAAATCCATTTTCAACAAGAGATATAAAATTCGGCAATCTATTTAGAACTCATCCTACAACAGAGGATAGAATTGCAAGATTAGAAGAATTAAAATTTGAATTAAAAAAGTAGTTCTATTGAAAAATACCTATCATTGAATCTACGTCAACACAGTCTTGTAAAATAGGATAAACACCTTTTGCAATAAGTGAAATTTTTAAATCATAATCAATATCTTTAATTAAAAAGTAGTTTACTCCATAGTCATGTAAAAGGTCAGGGAGTAAATTACATGCTATCTCATCTTCATTGTTATAGACTGGATTTATTATGCAATTTTGAGATTTCAGTTTATAATCTTTTATAAAATATATCCAGATATATTGGGCGTTTTCATCTGCATAATCTATTTGCGTATTTGAATTAGAACAAACAGCTAAATGAAATTCATTATTTATTTCATGAACTTTAATATTACTTCCAGTTACTAGTGCTAGTGAGATTTTTTTTCTTGCACTTTTTACAATTCTTGCAAAGGTTGCTCTTGATACATTCATCTTCTTAGCAGCATCTTCTTGGTACATACAAAAAGAATCCATTAGATGGATAGCCTCTAATTCTTCGTGTAATAATACTATGTCTTCTTTTGCTTCAATATCTTTTGGACCAAAGTATTTGCATACTGGTACAAGTTCTAATTTCCGTTTTAATTTGTCTCTTGCCATTGATTACCTTAATTTATTTAACATTCTACCATAATATACTTGACATATGTTCAAAATGCTGTTATAATTCCTGTCATATGTTCATTAACGTTAGAAAGTAAAATTTATCTAAATATTTTTACAGTATTTAAAATCTTTTACTCCTTTGTTATCTATTTGAAATCTAACTTAAAACATACATTATTATTCTTGTTCCCTTCCCCCCCCCCTTCAAGGAATAAGTTTAATAAGCGCCCCTTCATTTTGTAAAAACCATTTTAATATATTTTAATTCTTTTTTCGGTTTTTACAAAATTTTTCAATTTAAAATCAATAAAAATAAATCAAAAAAAAAGCTGGAATAAACCAGCTTTCGATCTTTCAACTTAACCAAAGTAAAGATCAAGTAAATATTACATAATCTTTGCTTTAATATCTTTTAATTATAGACTTTTGATTCTATTCCTTATAAAATTTATATATAAATAAAGTCAGTATGAGCATACCAAATAATTCAAATATAAACATTCCTTGAAACCTAAAATTTGAGATTAGAATTCCTGCTATAATTGCTGAAATAATCCGAGTAAAAGAAAAAATACTTGACTGAATAGAATAATCAATGGCTCTTGATCCCTTTCTACTATAATCCATAATCATTGAAAATATAATTGCAGAAGATAGCGATATTGATAGGGCGATAAATGTGATACTAAATAATAAATAAGGATATGTTAGATTTGCTTGTTCTATATATATTAACACTATTGTACTAAAGATGTTAAAAATCATAAATGTAATTAGTAATGTTTTTTTTGAAAAAATATTACCTATTTTATTAGTTAATAGACCACCTAAAAATCCAATAATACTTCCATATATACCAACATAAATTGCTATGTCATCTGGCTTTATTCCTTTATTAATTAAGTATGGTTTGAAAAAAACCCAAATTGCACTTATAAATGCAAAATAAAAACATAAAATAATAACCCATATTCCAATATTTTTTTGTTTAAAGAAAGTGACTATATCTTTTAATGAGGCTTTTTTTTCTTTTATAATCTCATCATTTTCTTTAATAAAACTTAATGAAATTAATGAAAATAATAACATTGAAGCCATTATAATAAATGTTGTTTTCCAACCTAAATGATTAAAGAAGAGTAGGAACACCCCACTTCCTAGCATTGCAGCAATGCAAAATGCACTAACTTTATAACTTCCTGCACTAATCCTCTCTTCTTTTTTAAATAATTTTATTGCAAGGGCATTCAGAGGAATATCAATAAAAGTAGAAAACAAAGCAGTTATAAATATTGCTATGAAAACTAAATATATATTTTTTTCTAAGGATAAAAAACTAATTGAAAACAATAGCAAAGCATATATAACTCCACTATAAAAAGTCCACTTCTTATAATGTCTTTTTTTAAAAACAAATTTATCAATTGGTGTTGACATTAAAAATTTGAATACCATTGGTAAACCAATCAATTGAAAAATCCCAATAATTGTTGAATCATAGCCTTTCATTTGCAATATCATTGGAATACCCATTACAAAATATATCATGGGAGTTAATATCGCAGTAAACAAAGAAGCAAAGAGTAGATTGTTTTTAGTTAATTGATTCATATATTATTTCTTTAAAATATGTATTTGTATGGGAGTCATTGGAAAATCTTTATTTTCAAATGACTCTATATTTTTAAATCCGACTCTTTTAAAAGTACTTATTAAGTGGTCTTCTTTTAAATATTTTTTACCTTGTAAATTTAAAAATAAGAAATAAAAAAAACTATTTTCACAAATTATATTTTTGTCATTTTTTTCAATATGACAAGTAACTAAAACTCCATTTGGATTTAATGCATCATAGAGTTTCTTTATCAATTGATCTCTATCTTTTAAAAAATAGAAAACATTACTGCACCAAATTAAATCATACTTATTACCTATATCATCTTCCTCAATGTCACCACTAAGTACATTAACTTTATTTTCAAGTTTATATTCTTTTATATGGGTTTTAACTACATCTGTTACTTCTTTATAATCAAAACATACTGCATTTAATGAAGGGTAATTTTTCACAAATTCTAATGCAACGATTCCAGAGGAACAACCTAAATCTAACATTTTATTAAAGTTTTTGAATTCTTTTAACTCTTTTACAATATTTAGTGCAAAAGGAGCAATAAGATTCTTTTGTTCTTGCTTCAAATTTTCCTTTGCTGCTTCTGCCCATTTTTCAGGATGCGTTGAATCTTTAATTAAGTCATTGCCCTCTTTGATTAATAAACTTAACATTTTATTTGCTTTATTTAATAATTCTTTTCTATGTAAGAAAACATCTCCACAATAACTTTCCTTACCTATAATAAAGAACTTTCTTGTAATTTGTGTATTCACATATATTTCTTGAACTTTTGTAACAAGTTCTAAAAAGATTAATGAATCAAGTAAAATTTCTGTGTTTTCTTCATGAGTATTTATTTTTCTTGCTAAGCTAAGAGAAGTGTGTTTCTCTTCTTCTAATAGTTTAAAAATTTCTAAATCTAATGCTATTGACAGTAGTTCTACTTTTTGCTGAACTAAAAGCATATTAAGATATTTATTTATATTTTTTGACATTTCTTTTCCTTAAAATTTATATGTTAGTTGAATACCAAACTCTTTATCATCATAATATACAGATGTATTACCATTCATATATGCATTTGTAGCTATATGTTTTTTATCAAATATATTTTTTCCATATAGATAGATTTCATATTCTTTTGTTTTATACCCAATCTTAGTATTCACTAACTGATATGCTTTTTGAGAGTATTTATTTGCTGGATCAAAATATGTTTTCCCATATCCTGATAAATCAATTTTTCCTAAGTATCCATTTTCATTTTCATATTGAAGACCAAGGTTAAAATTGTATTTTGGAGAAAAAGGGTTCTTATTTCCACTATAATCTTCGCTATCGTTATATTCATCAAATGTAGTATGATTTAATGCTCCATTTGCAAATAAAACAAGATTATTTGTTAGAAATGCTTGTATTTCTACTTCTATTCCCTTTGAAGTTGCTTTTGCGGCATTTGCCATATATGGATTGGAAGTACTATCTCTTAATTGAACTTGCATATTATCAATATTCATATAATAAATTGAAGAGTTAAATAATATACTATTATTAAATAAATATGTCTTATAACCTAATTCATAGGATATTAACTCTTCGTTAGTGTATTTTTTACTATTTTCTAAAGATATAAATGGATTAAAACCTCCACTTCTATTTCCTTTAGCTACTGTAAAATACATCATAGTATCTTCATTAAAATTATATATTAAAGATAACTTTGGCAAGATATTTTCAAAGTTTTTTTCAAGATATATATTACTTGAGTTTACTTTTAAATTTTTCTTCTCATACTCATATCTTATTCCTGCATTTATCCTAAAATTTTCAGTTATTCCAGTATCAATATTTGTATAAAAACTATATGTTTTTGAGTTTAAGTTTTGTAATGAACTATTGCCTAATGGATTTAAGAACATTATTTGTTTAAAGGCTATATCGTCATCTTCTTTACTAAAAAAAATTCCTGTAGTTAATTTTGTATTCTTAAAATCATTTTCTAGTTTAAATTCTTGTGAAAAACTGTCAAACTCATAATCCCTATAAATGTGAGAAATTGTAAAAGGTGTTAAATCAATGTCTAGTGCAACATTTTCTTTATAATTTCTTTTTGCACTTGTTGATGTAAATTTTGTATTATCATCTATATCGTATTGTACATTTAAAGAATAAGAAGTCTCTTTTGGCTTAGAATATCCTATGAGATTTGATGAAACTTCTATATTGTTATTTTGTCCTGCTTTTGCCCAATCTAAAGAACCATCATCTCTTTTACTTTTTGTCGCAATTAGAGAAATGTCTAAATTATCAGTAGGTGTAAATCTTAGATTTATTTTTCCATAGTCACCTTCTTTATTATTTTCTTTTTTATTTTTATTTTTATTTTTTATAAAGCCATCTCTCTCATCATGTTTATATGCAAGTCCAATATAGAATTTATCTTTTATTATTGGTCCTGATACTATAGCTTTATATTCTCTTTTTCCTTCATTTGCAATTGTTGTAGAAAGTTTTCCTCTAAATATATTATTGGGCTTATTTGTTATTACATTTATTACTCCAACTTCAGAATTCTTTCCATATAAAGTTCCTTGTGGACCTTTCAGAACTTCTATTCTATCAACATCAAGTAAAGCACTTGTGTACCCGAAGCTGTTCATTATTGGAACACCATCTACATATAGACTAACAGGAGTAGAAAAAGAACTAATATCACCAGATATTCCTCTTATTGATGGAGTTACTAATCCTTCTTCCCCTGTATTAAATAGAAGTAAATTAGGAGTGTAAAGACCTATCTCATCTAATTTTGTAATAGAACTATCATTTAATCGTTCTTTATTTAATACAAAGACACTCATAGGTACTTTTTGAACATCTTCTTCACTCTTTTGTGCTGTAACAGTTATTTCTTCCAATTTTTGTGTATCATTTGCATATAAGTTTGTAAATAAAATACTACTTACAATTGTTAAAAATGTTTTATTCTTTAAATTTAACATTATTCCTTTTCCTTTAATTAAAAATTAATTGAAATTATTATAACTTTAATAAAAATGATATTCAATATCATTTTTATTGTGGAAGGTTTTATTTCTATTCATAAAGGAGCAATATGCATAAATTAAGTTTAAAAGACTTATTATTTAATAATCTTTGTTCAAATGATAAAATCTTAAAAAATACATTTCCCCGTGAAATAGGAAAAGACTATATGGAAAAACTATGTATTCAAGATGGTATTTTATTATTAAAAACTGATTTTGATTTTTTTAAACCAACTCAAATAGAAACAAAGCAAGATGAAAAAAAGTTTGTTATTACTTTTTCATTGAAAGGTAATTCAAGGTATAAAAGTTATGATAAAAAAGAAAAAATTCACTTTAATGAGGGATTTACTACTATCTCACTTTTTAATAAGACAGAAGGAGTTCGTGAATTTAATAATGAAAAAGTTGAACAAATAAGATTAATAATAAATGAAGATTTTTTAGAAAGAAATTTTGAAGAGACAATTTTGAAAAAATATAAAAATAATCAAAATCTAACTTTAATTGATTTTTCTCCTACACGAATAGAAACAAAATATATTTTAAGTGATATATATACACATTCTTATACTAATGAATTAAGTAGCTTATTTTTACAAAGTAAAATATTAGAATTACTTTATCTTGAAATAAATAAAATTTCTGAAAAAAAAGAAATAATAAGTCTTAATACTTATGATAAAAAGCAAATTTATAAAGCAAAAGAAATATTATTTGAAAATATTCAAAATCCTCCATCTATTGTTGAACTTGCAAAAAAAGTATGCTTAAATGAATTTAAACTAAAAAAAGGATTTAGACAAGTATTTAATGAAAGTCCACATAAACTTTTATCAAAATACAAATTAACAAAAGCAAAAAAGATGTTAGAATCAGGAGAATATAATATAAATGAAGTTGCATATTTAACTGGATATAAATATGCCAACAACTTCACTAATGCTTTTTTTAAAGAGTTTAATATAAAACCTAAAGATAGTATGAAAAACAGAAAGATTTATTAATATAACTTTTTAGTTAACTATAAACTTTTTTTATACTATTTATATTGCTACTCATGTTTAAAAGTAACATATCAGCAATAACTATTGCCATCATAGACTCAGCAACAATTGAACCTCTAACAGCAACACAAGGATCATGTCTTCCTTTTAACTCACATGAAACTTCATTATTATGAATATCAATACTCTCTTGTTTGATAAACACCGATGGTGTTGCTTTAAAGTATACTTTTACATTGATGTCATCACCATTTGATATTCCACCTAAGATTCCACCTGAGTGATTTGTCTTAAATCCATTTTTATCTATTTGGTCATTATTATCATAACCTTTTACTTTACTAGCTTCTATTCCATCACCAATTTCTACAGCTTTAACTGCATTGATTCCCATCATAGCAGCTGCTATTTGAGCATCTAGTCTATAATATAGTGGTTCACCTAAACCAATTGGTGCATTTTTTACATTTACTAAAGCCACTCCACCCACACTATTATGTGAGTTTTTAGCAGCTAAAATTGCTTCTTTTTGAAACTCTTCTTTATTTTTATCTAGTGAATATATTGCAGAAGTTTTTGCATAATCAAAATCAAAACTAGAACTTTCAATTCCATCAATTGCAAAGATTCCACTTCTTATCTCAATACCAACTTCTGCAATAAGAAGTTTAGCAATAGCTCCTGCTGCTACTCTTGCAGCTGTTTCTCTTGCACTACTTCTTCCTCCACCTCTATAATCTCTTAGTCCATATTTATGAAAATATGTAAAGTCTGCATGTCCTGGTCTAAAAAGGTCTTTTATATTTGTATAGTCTTTACTTTTTTGGTTTTCATTGAATATAACCATTGCAATAGGTGAACCAGTTGTTTTACCTTCAAATACTCCTGAAAGTATTTCTACTTTATCACCTTCTTTTCTTGCTGTGGCAAATTCATTTTTACCAGGTCTTCTTCTATCCATCTCTGCTTGTATAAATTTCTCATCGATTTTTATTCCTGCAGGAACTCCATCAACAATGCAACCTAGTGCATTTCCATGACTTTCTCCAAATGTTGAAAATCTAAACTTCTGCCCAAAACTATTCATTCTTTTATTAACCTTTTAATTTATCTAAAGCAATTTTAGCAACAGATTGTTGTGCTAATTTTTTACTTTTCCCTATAGCTTGTCCATAACATTGGTTATTTATCCAAATTGAGACTTCAAATTCTTTTTTATGATCAGGTCCATAAGAACCTTCAATTTTATATTCTGGAATTGAGCCAAATTCAGCTTGTGTTATCTCTTGAAGAGCTGTTTTGTAGTCACTAAATAGTACATCTAAATTTATTTTATCATATGATTTTTCTAATAAATTTAGAATTATAGGTTTTAAAACTTCTAATCCAGATTCTAAATAAATAGCACCCATTATTGATTCAAAGGCATCGGATAAAATAGAAGCTTTTGTTCTTCCTTTATTTCTCTCTTCTGCTATTGATAAATAGATATAATCACCAAGTTTTATCTCATTTGCTAATTTAGTAAAGCCAGTTTCATTTACTAAAGATGCTCTTATTTTTGATAAATCTCCCTCATTTGATTCGGGAAACTTTTTGTATAAATACTCACCAACTATTAAGTTTAAAACTGCATCACCTAAAAATTCTAGTCGTTCATTATTGTACGGTTTCTTAAAACTTTTGTGGGTAAGTGCTTCGACTATCAGATCTTTATTTTTAAACTGATAATCCAGGCACTTTTCTAAATTTGCATAATCACTCATTTTTTTCCTTTATATTTTGTGCAAAATCTTTTGCAAGTATATCACATCTTTCATTTTCTTCATGTCCTGCATGACCTTTTACCCATGAAGCTAAAATTTTGTGACTTTTTGATACTTCTACGTACTCTTTCCATAAATCATCATTTTTTACAGGTTTTTTTGTTGATGATTTCCAATCATTTTTAATCCATGAACTTAACCATTCATTTATTCCTTTTACTACATAAGTAGAATCAGAAGTAATATGTACATCACAAGGCTCTTTTAAAGCTTTTAATCCCTCAATAACACCTTTTAATTCCATTCTATTATTTGTAGTATTATCTTCACCACCACTTAGCTCTTTTTGTTTTCCATTAAACTCTAAAATTGTTCCATATCCACCCGGACCTGGATTGCCTAAAGATGAACCATCACTGTAAAGATTGATTTTTTTCACTTATTCCCTTGATTAAACTATGTTTTACTTTAAATGTTAAGGTATTGTGACAATGTGGACATCTTGTAGAATATATTGGAAGAGTTTTTTTACAAGTTGTACATAAAAAGTCAAAATTTAAATCAGCATTTATGTCAGCATTATTTCTTTTTATTAACATCAAAATTTGAAAACTAAAATCTTCACTTTTTTCTAAATTATTTAGATAACCTTTTGCATTATATAACTCTTTTAATACTTCATTACTATCAACTTTATCAAAATCTATATCATTAAAATCTAAGTACCAAAGCAAATCAATAATTTTTGTTAAATCAAACTTATCAATATTTTCCCAAAAGAATTCCTTATTGAATTGTAATAAATACTCTAAGAACATTCTTTCAATGATTTTATTTAATTTAAAAAAGCTATAAAGTTTTTCTGTTTTTTTGTCAAATGAAATAATTGGATCATTTAGTATTATTAGTGTTTCTATATAAATTCTATCTCTTACTGTATCTACATCTATTTCTTCTAATGAATTTAAAACATCAATAGCTTTGTCATACTCTTTTAGTCTTTCATTAATCAAGAGTAAATATTTTAGTGCTTCATTATTTCTTGGAGAAAATTTTAAAATCTTTAAAAATATCTCCCTTGACCTTTGTAAAAAACCACCTTTAAAGTAAGTAGATCCCAAAAGTTCAAGGAGTTCTTCTTTTTTTACTCTATCTTTTACATGCTCTAAAAGCGCTAAATAAACACTAATAGCTTTTGTATAATCACCTTTATGTAAAAAAGTAGATGCTAAAAGTAAAATAGAATCAAAAGGTAAATTATAAGTTTTATATAGGTGTACATAATCCTCTTCTTTTAGCTTTCCCAATTCAAAACGCTTAAGAAGTTTTCTGTACTCTTTTCTGGCAAGTTTTTCTTTATAAACACCAAAAGTATAAGTTAAAAATGAAATTACGAATATAAGTAATAGAAGTACTAAGATTCCAAAAAGTGGATCCCTATACTCAAATGCTGATTGCAATTATTAAACCTTGTTTTTATTTTGATATTAATATTATCATAATTGAACATATAAAAATCTAAATTGTTTAATTAAAGAGATTAAATTGTATAATCTTTTTTATGATAAACAAAGATTCTATAGAAAATTTAAAAAACAATATTGACATAGTTGATACAATCTCACAATTCTTACAATTAAAAAAATCAGGTGCTAATTTTAAAGCGTGTTGTCCTTTTCATGGAGAAAGTACTCCTTCTTTTGTCGTTAGTCCAGCTAAGCAGATATATCATTGTTTTGGGTGTGGAGCAGGTGGTGATTCCATTAAGTTTGTTATGGAGTATGAAAAACTTTCATATCCAGAAGCTATTGAAAAATTAGCTAGTATGAATAATTTTACTTTAGTTTATGATGACACAAATCAGAAAAAACAAGATACAAAAGCAATTGAAGAGATTAATAAATATTATAAGAAAAATTTTGTAACTAATGATACTGCAAAAGAGTATATAAAAAGCAGGGGGATTTACGAATCTTCAATAGAAAAGTTTGAAATAGGTTATGCTCCAAGTTCAGGTGAGACTATAAATTATTTAAAATCAAATTTTTTAAATCTTAATGATGCAAAAGAATTAGGGATTATTGATACAGGGGCAAATGGTTTATATGCAAGATTTATAGAAAGAATTACTTTTCCTATTTATTCATTAAATGGGGGCTTAGTTGGTTTTGGTGGTCGAACAATCACTGGACACAATGCAAAATATGTAAATTCGCCTCAAACTAAAATCTTCAATAAATCAAGACTTTTATATGGTTACAATCTTTCAAAAGAGAAAATCTATAAGAAAAAAGAGATAATAATCACAGAAGGTTATTTGGATGTAATAATGTTACATCAAGCAGGTTTTGACAATGCAGTTGCAACCTTGGGAACTGCACTAACAAAAGATCACTTACCCATATTAAAAAGAGGAGAACCGCGTGTAATTGTGGCCTATGATGGAGATAATGCAGGACTAAATGCTGCTTTTAAAGCTTCACTTCTAATGGCACACAATGACTTTGAAGGTGGAGTTATTATTTTTGAAAAAGGCTTTGACCCCGCAGATATGGTAAAAGATGGAAAAGTTGAAGAACTAAACAAAATATTTTCTAAACCAAAACCTTTTATACCTTTTGCCATTGATCATATTATCTCACAATTTGATTTAAGTGATCCACAAAATAAACAAAAAGCTTTGCAGGAAGTAAATGAGTTTTTAAATACTTTAAATGCAATATATCATGATGAATACTCAAGATATATTGCTCAAAAGTTAAATATCAGAGAGAATTTAATAAAAATAACTAAGAGTACAATAAATAGAAATAATAATGTACAACTATCAAAAGTGGATATAGGTGAACTTTGTATCATAAAAGCAATTTTAAATGATAAAAAAAGATTATCAAGTGTGTTAGATATAATAGATGCATCTATGTTTGATTATCATAAAAATGAGTTTGAAATATTATTAGCAAATATAGATGATGAAAGATTAAATTCAGTACTTCTAAATGAGAGATTAGAAGATTATGATGATGAAAGATTAAATGCAGAGTTATTGATTTTATTAGGAAAATTCTATACAAATAAATTAAATGAAGTTTTATATGATAAGAATTATACTTTTAATGAAAAAAGTTCTTTGATACGAAAAATAAGAGATAATATATCAATGTTAAAAAAAGGTAAATTAATAACTTATAATTTATAAATTTAATAGTCATAAAACTTTTTTTAAAGTAAAATTACAAAAAATCAAGGAAATATAATGGAAATAATTAAAACAGAAAGTGCACCAGCTGCAATAGGACCTTATTCTCAAGCAGTTAAATATAATGGATTAGTTTATACTTCTGGTCAAATTGCTCTTACTCCTGAAGGTGAGTTAGTTGAGAGAGATATAAAAAAGCAAACACATCAAGTTTTAACAAATCTGCAAAATGTATTGGCAGAAGCAAATAGTTCTTTAGAAAAAGTTTTAAAAGTTACAATTTATTTAGAAAACATGGAAGATTTTGGTATTGTAAATGTTATCTATGGTGAGTATTTTGGTGATCATAAGCCTGCACGAAGTACAGTTGCTGTAAAAACTTTACCAAAAAATGTTTTAGTTGAAATGGATACAATTGCCATTTGTGATGATGTAATAAACCTATAATGATTTTTCGCTTAAAGTTAATTTAAACTAACATTTGGTAACATTCCGTCCCGTTAAATAAGAAAGTTACTAAAGAATTGATAAGTTAGAGGAAAAGATATGTATGCAATTATAAAGTGTGGTGGTAAGCAGTATAAGGTTTCAGAAGGCGATATGATCGATATCGACTATACTGGAAAAGCTGCGAAAGAATCTTTAGAGATTACTGATGTATTAGCAGTAAACGATGGAGAATTAAAATGTGGTGATGCTATTTCTTCTGCAAAAGTAGAAGCTGTAGTGGTATTAGACGGTACTGGTGCAAATAGAGACAGAAAAGTTCTTATTTACAAAAAAAGAAGAAGAAAAGATTCTAAATTAAAAAAAGGTTTCAGAAGAAGCTTTACAAAAATTAGAATTACTAAAATAGCTGCATAAGGAGATAGACTATGGCTCATAAAAAGGGACAAGGTAGTACACAGAATAATAGAGACTCAGCTGGTAGAAGACTTGGAGTTAAAAAATATGGTGGGGAAGCTGTAAAAGCTGGAAATATCATCATCAGACAAAGAGGTACGAAAGTACATGTTGGTAACAATGTTGGTATTGGTAAAGACCACACAATTTTTGCTTTAATTGACGGAGTTGTAAAATTCGAAGTTAAAGATAAAGATAGAAAAAAAGTTTCAGTTTACGCTTCGTAAGTTAAACTTCTTTTTGTTTTAAAAGGGTGTAGTGCATTTGCCTACACCCTTTTTTTTAGTTTATAATTATTGTTAAATACAAGCAGTTGTACTTAATAATAGTTATAATTACATAATTAATATATTAAAGGTTTGTAATGTTTATAGATAGCGTAAAATTTAGTATCTCTTCTGGAAAAGGTGGACAAGGTTGTGCCGCATTTAGAAGAGAAAAATTCGTAGTAAAAGGTGGACCTGATGGTGGAGATGGAGGGAAAGGTGGAGATGTTTGCTTTACAGTAGATAATAACACTGATACTTTATCTTGGTACAAAGGTAAGCACAAATTAAAAGCTGATAATGGGAAACCAGGATTAGGTAGTAGATGTACTGGGAAAAGTGGAGAAACTTTAGTTTTAGTTGTTCCTCCTGGGACTCAAATAATTAATGATGATACAGATGAAGTTATCGCAGATTTATTAGAAGAGGGTGATAAAAAACTTTTGCTTGAAGGTGGAAAAGGTGGATTAGGTAATACTCACTTTAAAAATTCAAGAAATCAAAGACCAACATATTTTCAACCAGGACTTCCTGGTGAGACTATGAACATAAGATTAGAACTGAAATTAATAGCAGATGTTGGACTTGTAGGTTATCCAAATGTTGGAAAATCAACACTAATATCAACTACATCAAATGCAACTCCTGAAGTTGCAAATTATGAATTTACTACATTAACACCAAAACTAGGTGTTGTAGAAGTTGGTGATTTCAATTCTTTTGTTATGGCAGATATTCCTGGAATTATTGATGGTGCAAGTGAAGGTAAAGGATTAGGCTTGGAGTTTTTGAGACATATTGAGCGAACAAAAACTTTACTTTTTACTATTGATATTACTAATTATAGAAATACACTTGATCAATTCAATGTTTTAAAAGAAGAGTTAGAAAAATTTTCGAGTGATTTAAGTAAAAGAAATTTTGCAATAGCATTAACAAAAACTGATGCTTATTATGGTGAAGATTTAAGTGCTGATATAACTAAATTTATTAATGAATTAGGTTTAGAAGTTACAAAATCAAATGAATTTGGTTTTGATAAAAAATTACCTTATTATATTCAAGATACAGTTTATGAAAAATTTGATAAAAGTAAGCCTTTTTTCATTTTACCAATTTCATCTGTAACTCACCATAATATAGGTGCTTTAAAATTTGCTTTACATAATTTGATTACTCAAGGTAAATAAATGAAACGAATAGTTATTAAAGTTGGAAGTGCCGTTTTACGAGAGGGCAATGTTCTAGCAGTAGAACGACTAAATAATTTAGTTGACTTAATAGCAAAATTAAAATTAGAAAAAAAGTATGAGATTATTTTAGTCTCTTCTGGTGCAGTTGCTGCTGGAAATATAACTTTAGAATTAGATAGAACAAAGGTTTTAAATAGGCAAGCATTAGCAGCTATTGGTCAACCCTTATTGATGAAACATTACAAAAAAAGATTTAGAGAACATGGATTTACTTGTGCTCAAATGCTTCTTGTTGCTAATGATTTTGATTCTAGAAAAAGATCAAAAAATGCAAAAGGGGTAATGGAAATTTTATTAGAAAATAATATTATTCCTATTTTAAATGAAAATGATGTAATTGCAAATGAAGAACTTTTAATTGGTGACAATGACCAATTAGGTGCTCATGCTGCAATTTTCTTTGATGCTGATATATTAGTAATTCTTTCTGATATTGATGGACTATATGATTGTAATCCACATGAAAATCCAGAAGCAAAAATGAGAAAAATAGTTAGCTTTTTAAAAGAAGACGAATTGGAAATGAAACATAGTCCAAATTCGGAGTTTGCAACGGGTGGGATTGTAACAAAACTAAAAGCTGCAAACCTTTTATTAAAAAATGACAAAATGATGTATCTAACTTCGGGATTTGATTTGACAAATGCATATGATTTTTTATTGAATGAGAATCATAAAAGTGGAACACTATTTATTAAACAAAATTAGAATAATTTAGGATAGTTAAAAAGGATTAAGATGGGTAAAAAAGTACTATTTATGGGAACACCAGATTATGCTACAAAAATCTTTGAAGAGATTTTAAATAGTTCTTATGAAATAGTAGGGCTTTTTACCCAACCAGATAAACCTATTGGTAGAAAGCAAGTTATAACTGCTCCTCATATTAAACAATTTTGCATAGATAATAATTTAAATATTCCCATTTATCAACCTGAAAAATTAAGAAATAATCAAGATGCAAAACGACAAATAGAAGCCTTAAATCCAGATTTTATAATAGTTGCTGCTTATGGACAGATTTTACCAAAAGATATTTTAGATATTGCTCCATGTATTAATTTACATGCTTCATTATTACCAAAGTATAGAGGAGCAAGTCCTATACAAGAATCACTTTTAAATGGAGATACTTATACAGGTGTAACTTCTATGTTAATGGCAGAGGGACTTGATAGTGGTGATATCTTGGGATTGAAATATTTTAAAATCCCCAAAACTATGGAAGTAGCAGAACTATTTTCCAAACTCTCGCAATTAGCTTCTAAACTTACAATTGAGACTTTAGACAATTTTGAAAGAATAAGTCCAAAAGTTCAAAATGAGATAAATGTAAGTTATTGTAAAAAGATAAAAAAAGAGCATGGAGAAGTGAGTTTTGAAAATGCAGAAGCTCTTTATAAAAAATACAAAGCTTATTCTTACTGGCCTGGAGTTTATTTAAAATCAGGGCTTAAATTAAAGAAAATTTCTCTTGTAGAAAAAAAATCTTTAAATAATGCAGGTGAAATATTAGCTATTGAAGATGATGGTATAATCATTGCTTGTCAAAAAGGTAGTTTGAAAATTGCTGTATTACAGGCACCTTCAAAAAAAGAAGTTAAATCAATTGAGTATATTCGAGGTCAAAGAATTTCTATAGGGAGTCTTTTAACTTAATTTATTATATCATTACTTATATTTTTAATAGAAGTAATAATTATGAAAAAAAATAAAAATCATTACAATATTTACGACTTGAAACTTTTCAAAATAGATGATTTTGATATTTTATTACACAAAATATTAAAGCAAGTAAGAGAGATAATAAATGCAGAAGCAGGAACAATCTATACAGTAGATAATAATACTTTGTGTTTTAATGTTTTTCAAAATGATTCCATGACTTATGAAGAAATTTTTCTTCAATACAAAAAATTAAAAGATGTAAAACTTCCCCTTGATCCAAATTCTAAATATCTTGCCGTTGATTCTTTCTTAAGTGAGAAAATTATAATTGTAAATGATGTTTATAAAACAAAAAGATATGAGTTTTTGGGGGTTAAAGAATATGATAATCAAAATAATTACAAAACACACTCAATATTAACAGCACCCATTATTCATCCAATTGAAAATAAAAAATTAGGGGTGATCCAACTAATAAATAAACTTGAAAAAGATGATAATTTTGATTTTAATGAAAAAGATAAAGATACTTTAGCTATGGCAAGTTCTTTGATTGCTTTGTCAATTTGCCAAGCTCATGATGATTTTATTAGATTAAAAGAGTTAAACAACGAACTTAAAATTGCAAATGAAAAATTGACAAAAAAAGTTGAATATGAAATAAGTGAAAATGAGAAAAAATCAGCAATAATCTTCCATCAATCAAAATTAGCATCAATGGGGGAAATGATTGGTAATATTGCCCATCAATGGAGACAGCCCCTGAGTGGCATTAGTACTCTAGCTAGTGCACTTAGTTTTAATTTTGAATTGAATAATGCTGATAAAAATCAAACCATTGATACTTTGGATAAGATAGTAGATACGACTAGGTATCTCTCTGATACGATTGATGATTTTAGAAATTTTTATAAAATTGATAAGTATGAAAAGCCTTTTAATCTCGCAAAAAATTTGCAACAAAGTGTAGCTATAATTGATGCTACTTTATCAGAATATGAAATTGAAGTAGTGTTTAATTTAGATGAGAAAATTAATTATTTTGGATTAGAAAATGAATTAAAACAAGCTACTTTAAATATCTTACAAAATGCAAAAGATGCTTTTCATATTAATATAAATCAAAATAATAAAAATAGGTTTATTTTTATTACTTTGGAAAAAATTGATGATTTAATATCAATAAAAATAAAAGACAATGCAGGTGGAATAAAAGAAAATATTCTAGAAAAAATATTTAAAAAAGATTTTACAACAAAAGATGAACACAAAGGTACAGGTATAGGTTTGTACATGACAAAGGTTATTATTGAAAAAAGCTTTAGTGGTAAAATAAAAGCTGAAAATTCTACCTTTGAATATAAAGGTATTCAATGCAAAGGAGCTTTATTTAAAATAGACTTTCAAGCTAAGAAATAATAAAAACCTGTTACACTTAATAATGAAAGTAAAACACCTATTACTAATGCGTTTACAGCTAATCTTTCATCTAACCCACCTTGAATGGCTAAAATTACAGCCATAGTCATTGGTGGCATTGCAACTTCTAATATTGTAACCTTACCCCAAATGTCATCTAGATTATAAAATATTGAAAATCCTATCATCACAAGTATTGGCATTAAAAGCATTTTTATACCAAGTAGTAAACTAATAGTTTTAAATTTGTAGAAAATATTTTTTACTTCTAATTTCATCCCAATAGCAATCATGGCTACAGGTACAACTGTTGCACCTATTGCACTTGCTGTATTCATTACAAAAGTAGGAACAGTAAAAAATTTTAAAATAACAGTAACAAAAAACATAATTATAGGTGGAAAAAATAATACTTTTCTAGTCATGGCTTTAAATCTTATAAGTTCACCACTTCCCCAGTTTACAATAACTGATCCTAATGAAACAACTAATAAAAAAGAACCAAATAAATCATATATAAGTGCATATACAACATAATCTTGCCCATAAAAAGCATCAATATATGAAAATCCTACAAAAGAAGTATTTCCAAAAGTTCCAACAGCCATAAAAGTTGCTAAGGTTTTTTTCTCAAATTTTAGAAATTTACCAACAAAATATGTTAAAACTAGATTTACTAAAATTATTGTATTAAACATAAATATCATATTTAAAAATTTAAAATCTAAAGTAAGTGGATAGATTTTTATAAAAACCATTGCTGGAAGTGAAAAATATATGACAAAATCAACTAAAGCTTGTGAATTATCTTTTATAAAAATTTTAAAAAAATATCCTATCATTAAATATAAAGCAATTGGTAAAACTGGATCTAACATTATCTCTCCAAATTAAAAAGTAAATATTATATATATAAGTTCATTAATATGAACTTGTAGATTAATTTAGTACAATGCATTTATGGAAATTAGATATTTAGAAAGTGTTGATTCTACACACACATATTTAAAAGAATATATAAAGAATAATGGGTTTTCCAATAGTTTATGTTTTTATACCCAAGAACAAACTGCAGGAATAGGTAGTCGAGGTAATTCATGGGTAGGTACAAAAGGAAATTTATTTTTTTCTTTTGTACTTAAACAATATGATTTGCCAAATGATTTAGAAATACAAAGTGCATCAATTTATTTTTCCTTTGTTTTAAAAGATATATTAAAACAACTTGGTTCAGAAGTTTGGCTTAAATGGCCCAATGATTTTTACATTAATAATTATAAAATTGGAGGAACTATAACTTCAGTTTCTAATGGTTTAGTCTATTGTGGAATAGGACTAAATTTAAATAATGTTAATAGTGAGTTCTTAAAACTAGATATACAAATAAATATAAAAGAATTATTTAAATTATATTTCCAAAATATTGAAAAAAAGATTTTATGGGAGGATATTTTAAAAGAATATGTGGTAGAATTCGAAAGAAGTAAAAATTTACACGCAACAATTAACAATGAAAAAATACCCTTAATCAATGCACAGTTAAATAGTGATGGTTCGATAAATATTAATAATAAAAAGGTTTTTAGTCTAAGATGATGGCAGAAGTAATAACAATAGCAAATCAAAAAGGTGGAGTTGGTAAAACAACTACAGCTGTGAATTTAAGTGCAGCTTTGGCCTTACAAGGGAAGAAAGTATTATTAATAGATGCAGATCCACAAGCAAATGCAACTACAAGTTTAGGGTTTCACAGAGATACCTATGAATATAATATTTATCATGTTATGCTTGGAACAAAAGAATTAAATGAGATTATACTAGACTCAGAAATTGATAATTTAAAAGTAGCCCCTTCAAATATCGGTTTAGTTGGTATTGAAAGAGAATTCTATAAAAATACAAAAGATAGGGAATTGATTTTAAAAAGAAAAATTGATCCTATTAAAAAAGATTTTGATTATATTATTATTGATTCACCTCCAGCACTAGGACCAATTACAATTAATACACTAAGTGCCTCTAATTCTGTTTTAATACCAATTCAATGTGAGTTTTTTGCCCTTGAAGGTTTAGCACAATTACTTAATACAATAAAATTAGTAAAACAAACTATTAATAGACAATTACAAATAAGAGGATTCCTTCCTACTATGTATAGTGCACAAAATAACCTTGCAAAACAAGTATTTGCAGACCTTGCACAACATTTTGAAAGTAAATTATTTAAAATTGATGGTAGTTCATATGTAGTAATACCAAGAAATATTAAATTAGCAGAAAGCCCAAGTTTTGGAAAACCAATTATGCTTTATGATGCGGCAGCAATTGGAACAAAAGCTTATACAAATTTAGCAAAAGCAATAGCAGGATAAAAAATGGCAAAAGCAGCATTAGGTAGAGGTTTAGGTGAACTATTAGGTGAAGTAGAATCGGCTTATGAAAGTAATAACAATTCTTCTTCTAAAGAAAAAGGTATGGATATTTATTTAGATGTAAATAGTATCAAACCAAATCCCGCACAACCTAGAAAAATATTTGATGAAGATAAATTAAAAGAATTAAGTGATTCTATTAAGGAACATGGACTTATTCAAGCTATTAGTGTAATTGAATCATCTGAATATGGTGAATATATATTAATTGCTGGTGAGAGAAGATTAAGAGCTCATAAATTAGCTAATATTGATAAAATTAAAGCAAATATTTTAGATATTGATAGTGATAAACTAAGAGAAATAGCATTAATAGAAAATATTCAAAGAGATGACTTAAATGTAATTGAATTAGCATATTCATATGCGCAACTTATAAATGAACACTCTTTAACACATGAAGAATTGTCTGTAAAAGTTTTTAAAAGTAGGACATCTATAACAAATACATTAAGACTTTTACAATTATCTTCTTATGTTCAACAAATGCTAGCTAATGACAAAATAACAGCAGGTCATGCAAAAATAATGGTAGGACTTGATGAAGAGACACAAAGAAAAGTTACTGATAGTATCATTGGACAAAAATTGTCTGTAAGAGAAACAGAACTACTAATAAAAGATATTAAGAAACCTGAAACAACTTCAACTAAAAAAATTAAATCATCACCTAAAAATTATGATTTAAAACCGTTAAGTAGTGTAGTTGATGAACTGTCAAAAAATAATTTAAAAGTTAAGTTAGAAAAAAATTGCTTTAAGATAGAAATCAAATCTCAAGAGGATATTGAAAAGATATCTAATTACTTTCGTAACACTTTATAAAATTTATCTAACAATTTGACCCATTTAATAAAATTTTATATAATATTTCGCTAAAATTTATAAGTTTTAGTCAAACTAAACTGTAAAAAATATGGAGGAATGAATGTTAGACATAAGTCCTGTATTGTTGCTTAGCTCTGGTATTATTTTCTTATTAGTACTTGCCAGACTAAACAGTTGTCTATTTACGCCTCTACTAAAGCATATGGATGAAAGAGCAAAATCTATCAAATCTGATTTAGAGAATGCAAAGTCAAATACTGCTGATGTAGATGGAATGCTAGCTGAAGCGAATGATGTTATTGCAAAAGCTAAAAGAGAAGCTGCTGTAATTAGAGAAGAAGCTTTTAATGAAGCTAAAAAAGTTGCTGATTCTAAATTAGAACTTGCAAAATCTGATATTGAAACAAAATATTCTGATTTTAAAGATTCTTTAGATAAAGATTCAAAAGCTTTAAAAGATTCATTGATCGCTGCAATGCCTCAATTTAATGAGAGCTTAAAAGCTAAGTTAAGCTCAATATAAGGGAGAAGAAGTGAAAAAATTATTATTAACTTTATTAGCTTTAGCTCCTGTAGCGTTATTTGCTAATAGTGATGGTGCGGAAACTGATATTATTCAAAGAACCGTTAACTTTGTAATCTTTGCTGGAATTTTATGGTATTTATTAGCCGATAAAATTAAAGCTTTTTTTGCAAATAGAACTTTAGAAATTCAATCTGAATTAGATAAAGTACAAGATACATTAAAAGCTTCACAATCAAAAATTGATGAAGCAGCAGTAAAACTAGAAGAAGCTAAAAAATTAGCTGCAGAAACTGTTGAACTTGCAAAATCAGAAGTTGGTGCATTAAAACAAAAAGTTGCAGATGCTGTTGATCATGATATTGCTCAATTAAACAGAAATTTCGCAGAAAAAATCGAAGTTGAAACTAAAAAAGTGCAAAGACAAGTTGTTGAACAAATTTTAGAAGAGCTACTTAAATCTGAAAATATTGCATTGTCGCAAGATGAATTAGCAAGTATTATACTTAAGAAGGTGGCGTAATGAATGATTTAATTGCAAAAAGATATGTTAAAGCACTATTAGATGGTAAAGATGTAGCTACTGCAGCTTCAATTTGTAATGAATTAAGTGAAATTTCAAAAGCATTTGCTGATGATAAATTTATCTCTATCATATCTTCAATTGAAGTAAAAGAATCTCAAAAAACGGATTTAATAATCTCGTTGATTGATAATATTTCTGATACTACAAAGAATTTAATAAAATTGTTAGGTAGTAAAAAAAGATTGGAAATTATTCCATTTATACTAGCAGAATTAAAAGCTAATATTGCAGTAATGGAAAATTCATATGAAGGTGTTGTTTATACTAACAATGCGTTATCTGATCAATATATAAACTCTATTGCAGAGCAATTTAGTAAGAAATTTGATGTTAAATTATCTTTAACTCAAAATGTATGTGATTATGATGGTATTAAAGTTGATATTGATGGACTTGGCGTTGAGATTAGCTTCTCAAAAGATAGACTTAAATCACAAATGATAAATCATATTTTAAAAGCAGTTTAGAACTTATAAAGGAGAAATTGAATGGGTGCAAAAATTCAAGCTGATGAAATCAGTTCGATCATCAAAGAAAGAATTGATAACTTTGAATTAAATGTAGATGTAAATGAGACTGGTAAAATTATCTCTTATGCAGATGGTATTGCTCAAGTTTACGGTCTTAAGAACGTTATGGCTGGTGAGATTGTAGAATTTGAAAACGGCGAAAGAGGGTTAGCTTCTAACCTTGAAGAGTCTTCAGTAGGTGTTGTTGTTTTAGGTTCTGGGAATGGATTAAGAGAAGGTTCTTCTTGTAAAAGAGTTGGAAAATTATTAGAAACACCAGTTGGTGAAGCTATGGTTGGAAGAGTTGTTAATGCATTAGGTGAACCAATTGATGGGAAAGGTACTATTGAATCAACAGAAACAAGATTTGTTGAAGAAAAAGCTCCTGGAATCATGGCTAGAAAATCAGTTCATGAACCATTACAAACAGGTATTAAAGCAATTGATGCACTTGTTCCAATCGGAAGAGGGCAAAGAGAGCTTATTATTGGAGATAGACAAACTGGTAAATCAACTGTTGCTATTGATACAATTCTTAACCAAAAAGGTGAGAATGTAATTTGTATTTATGTTGCAATTGGTCAAAAATCATCTTCAGTAGCTTCTGTTGTTAGAACATTAGAAGAATCTGGTGCAATGGAATATACAATTGTTGTTAATGCTTCAGCTGCAGATTCAGCTACATTACAATTCTTAGCTCCATATACTGGTGTTACAATTGGTGAATACTTTAGAGATAATGGTAAACATGCATTAATAGTTTATGATGATTTATCAAAACATGCAGTTGCATATAGAGAAATGTCATTAATCTTAAGAAGACCTCCAGGTCGAGAAGCTTATCCAGGGGATGTATTTTATCTGCACTCAAGACTACTTGAGAGAGCTGCTAAAATGTCAGATGAAAGAGGAGCTGGTTCAATGACAGCTTTACCTATTATCGAAACACAAGCAGGAGATGTTGCAGCATATATTCCTACAAATGTTATTTCTATTACAGATGGACAAATCTTCCTAGAAACTAACCTTTTCAACTCAGGAATTAGACCTGCAATTAATGTGGGACTTTCTGTATCAAGAGTTGGTGGAGCAGCACAAATTAAAGCTACTAAGCAAGTTGCTGGTACTTTAAAATTATCACTTGCACAATATAGAGAACTTGAAGCATTTGCTCAATTCGCATCTGATCTTGATGAAAGTACAAGAAGAGAACTTGAACTTGGTCAAAGAATGGTAGAAGTATTAAAACAAGGTGTTAATAAACCTTTAGTTATTGAAAAACAAGTTGTTATTATTTATGCTGGAACTAAAGGGTATTTGAACGATATCGCAGTTTCTGACGTTGTTAGATTTGAAGATGAATTACATGCATTTATTGAGCAAAAATACTCAAATATTTTAGATGACATTAAATCTAAGAAAAAATTAGACGAAGATACTGAAGATAATTTAAAATCTGCGTTAGAAGAGTTTAAAACTGTTTTTAGTGCAAAATAAGGATTAGTCAATGGCTAACTTAAAAGAGATTAAATTAAAAATTGGTAGTGTTAAAAATACTCAGAAGACTACAAAAGCTATGAAGCTTGTATCTTCTGCAAAACTTACGCGTACTAGACAATTGTCTGATCAAGCTAAAAGTTATGCAGAAAAGATTAATCAAGTTCTTTCTGAGATTGCACACAGAGTTGGCAAAGTTCAAGATGATGGAATGCACAATAGAGCATTTGTTCAAAATGAAAGTCCAAAAACAGTAGATATTGTTTTTGTTACTGCTGACAAAGGTCTTTGTGGTGGATTCAACATGGCTACGATTAAAGCTGTAATGCACATGATGAATGAATACAGAGCAAAAGGTGTAACTGTAAGATTAAGAGTTGCTGGAAGAAAAGGTGTTGATTACTTTACTTTCCAAGGTGAAACATTGACTCAAAAAGTTAGCGATTTATCTTCTACACCAGATTATAATAGAGCTTCTGATTTTATTCAAGAAGTTGTAACTGATTTTCAAAATGGAGTTACTGATAAAGTAGTTTTAATATATAATGGATTCCTTAATATGTTAACTCAAGAGTTAAAAGTTAGAGAGATCTTACCAATTAGTTTTGAAAATGTTGAATTAAAAGAAGAGTCATCTATGCTTAATATTGAGCCAGATGATGATGAAGAAGTGTTAAATGAACTAACTGAGAAATACATTCAATTTAATATGTATTACTCTTTACTTGATTCTTTAGCTGCTGAACATAGTGCAAGAATGCAAGCTATGGAAGCTGCAACTAAGAATGCAAAAGAAAAAGTTGATAGTTTAACAGTTGAGTACAATAAAGCTAGACAAGCTGCGATTACAACAGAGCTGATAGAAATTATCAGTGGTGTTGAAGCATTAAAATAATTTAAAGGAGCTGCCCGTATGAAAGGTAAAATTGTTCAGGTAATGGGTCCGGTAGTTGACGTAGAGTTCGACGGATACTTACCAGAAATTAATGAAGCAATTCAAGTTACATTAGCTGACGCTAAGGCTGATAGATTAATACTAGAAGTTGCTGCACATATTGGTGATAGTAGAGTTAGAACTATTGCTATGGATATGACAGATGGATTAACAAGAGGACAAGAGTGTATTGCACAAGGTGGACCTATTCAAGTTCCAGTTGGTGAAGCAGTATTAGGAAGAATTTTCAATGTAATTGGTGATCCAGTTGATGAAGGTGAAGCAATTCCAGAAGAGACTCCAAGATGGTCTATTCATAGAGCTGCACCAACTTTTGAAGAACAATCTACAAAAACAGAAATGTTTGAAACAGGTATCAAAGTAGTTGACCTTTTAGCACCATATTCAAAAGGTGGTAAAGTTGGACTATTCGGTGGTGCTGGTGTTGGTAAAACAGTTATTATTATGGAATTAATCCATAATGTTGCATTTAAACATTCAGGATACTCAGTATTTGCTGGTGTTGGTGAAAGAACAAGAGAAGGGAATGACCTTTATCACGAGATGAAAGATTCTAATGTACTTGATAAAGTTGCTTTATGTTATGGTCAAATGTCTGAGCCTCCAGGTGCAAGAAATAGAATTGCCTTAACAGGTCTTACTATGGCTGAGTACTTTAGAGATGAAAAAGGTCTTGATGTACTTATGTTCGTAGATAATATCTTTAGATTTGCACAATCAGGTTCTGAAATGTCAGCACTTTTAGGAAGAATTCCATCTGCTGTTGGATATCAACCTACACTTGCATCTGAAATGGGTAAATTACAAGAAAGAATTACTTCTACTGCTAAAGGTTCAATTACTTCTGTTCAAGCAGTATATGTACCAGCAGATGACTTAACAGATCCAGCTCCAGCTTCTGTTTTTGCTCACTTAGATGCAACAACAGTACTTAATAGAAAAATTGCTGAAAAAGGTATTTACCCAGCAGTTGATCCATTGGATTCAAGTTCAAGAATTCTAAGTGCAGATATCTTAGGACAAGAACATTACAATACTGCTAGAGGTGTTCAATCAGTATTACAAAAATACAAAGATTTACAAGATATTATTGCAATTCTTGGTATGGATGAATTATCTGAAGAAGATAAACTAGTAGTTTCTAGAGCAAGAAAAATTGAGAGATTCTTATCTCAACCATTCTTCGTTGCAGAAGTATTTACAGGATCTCCTGGTAAATATGTAGAGTTAAAAGATACGATTGCTGGTTTCCAAGGTATCTTAGACGGTAAATATGATAGTATTCCAGAAATGGCATTCTATATGGTTGGTGGAATTGACGAAGTTCTTGCCAAAGCTGAGAAAATGAAATAAACCATTAAGGTAAATTTATGGATACACTAAAATTATCAATAGTTACACCAAATGGACCAATATTTAATGGTGACGTTAAAACTGTAACTCTTCCTGGAAAAGAGGGAGAGTTTGGAGTATTACCAGGTCACTCATCATTGGTATCTTCATTAACAGTTGGTGTGATTGTAATTGAAAAAGAGAATACAACTGAGGCAGTAGCAATTAACTGGGGTCATGTTAATGTTAGTGAGACTTCAGTTGATGTTTTAGCTGACGGTGCTGTAGCACTTACTCAGGGTGGAGACTCTGATATTGCTAAAGCTATTGATGCTGCTAAAGAACTTGTTAATTCAGTTTCTGATGCTAATGTATCAATTGCATCTGTTGAAGCAAAAATCAATTCATTTAGTTAAGCAAAATGATTGATATAATTTTAAATTATTTTACAAATAGTAGCGCTATTACACTTGTTGTATTAGCTCTACTATCTGTTTATTTTGTTTTGATTTTTTGGCTTTTTATATATAAAAATAGTCAACTCTCTGGACTAATTACTAATGAAAAAAAGTCTTTAGAAACACTTACTTCTAGAGATTCAATCTTAAGTCCACTGTCTGGTTTAAGTAGATGTGCTAAAACATCTAAATCAAAACCCTTATTACATGCTTGTGAAATTTCAATTATTAAAGATGCCAGTGAAGGTTTATCTTGGTTATCTATAGTATCTTCAACTTCCCCATTTATTGGTTTATTTGGTACTGTTGTTGGAATTTTAGAGTCATTTGCAAAATTTTCAACTCAATCAAAAGTTGGATTTTCAATTATTGCACCTGCTATTTCAGAAGCATTAGTTGCAACTGCGGGTGGAATTTTCGTAGCAATTTTTGCTTATACATTTCATCAAATATTGACTAGAAAAGTTTATGAATTAAATACCTATTTAAAGGCTCAATCTGAAATTTTGATTGCTAAGGCATAAAAAATATGTATGATTATAATCAAAAGCCTGATTTAAATATTACTCCTATGGTAGATATAATGTTAGTATTACTAGCAATTTTAATGATTACTGCTCCTGTTATAGAGTTTGAAGAACCAGTAAATCTACCCAACGGTAGTAAATCTAGACAACTACAAGATGTAAAAAAAATCTCTATTTTAATTACTAAAGATAGAGAAATTATTATTGGAAAAAATAAATATGAATTAAAGAATTTTGCAGATAGTTTTATTCTTTATTCAAATAATAAAAATAAAGATACACCTATTCATATTAGAGCAGATAAAAGTTTAATTTATGATGATGTTATTTTTGTGTTAAAAACAGTCAAAGAAGCTGGTTTTTTCAAAGTTTCTTTAATCACTGATGGATAATCATGTTTTTTTCAAATTCTATTTCAAAGCAAAATAGTCTTTTAATTGCTTTACTTACATACTTTATTATAATATTTCTGTTTTTTCTTTATTTAAAAACTTCTGATGTCAAAAAATTTGATGCTTTTAATAAAACAACTACAATTGAACTTAGTATTTTACTAGATAAAGATAGTAAGATTATAAATAAAGAGTCTCATAAAGAAAAGAGTAAAACAATTGATAAAGTTGTTGAAAAGTCAAAATCAATAAGTGCCAAACAACAAAATAGTGTAAAATCTCTTTTTGCAAATGTAAAAGATACAAGTGATAATGTTATTGATGATAGTGTTAATAATGTTGTTAAATCTGAAGTAGCAAGTAGATTTAAAGCAAAATTTGAGAAAGAAAGAAAAAGTGAAAAGCTATCAGTATCTACTTTATTAAATAATGTTAAATCAAAAGCCTCAGTAATGCCAAGTAATGAATCAAAAAATTCTATTGATCCTTACTACTCTAAAATTTATGAATTATTAGCTAAAAGATGGAATCCAAGTTTAATTGGAGATGACTTATTTGCAAAAGTACTAGTAATTATTACAAATGATGGTAAATTTGATTTTAGATTTTTAAAATATTCTGGAAATGAGTTTTTTGATAAATCTTTAACCTCTTTTTTAAATGAACAAGTTAATATTACATACCCAGAACATGATAAAGGTTCTGAAGTAAAAATCGAAGTAATATTTAAATCAGAAAGGTAATAATTATGAAAAAAGCATTTTTTTTATTAACATTAATATGTATTAATTTATTTGCAGTTGATGCATCTATGGAGATTATTAAAAAATCTGATAATTTGCCAAAAATAGAAATATCAATAGCAAGTGATACTGTTAATGTTGAATATATAAATAAAATAAAAAAATTATTGATTCAAGATTTATTAGTTAGTGGTCATTTTGAAGCAATGTCTAGTAATGAAAAAATAAGTTTTTCATCTAACCCAAATATGTTAGGTCTTAAGAATAGAGGGGTTGATTTATTTTTGAATCTATCAATTAGAGAGAGTAGTTTTGGTGGATTAAATTTAAACATTAAACTTTTTGATAATAATCTAATGCAATTAATTTTAGAAAAAACTATCTCTTCTTCTCAATTGGAAAGATTCCCTTTTGTAGCACATAGAGCAGCTATTGTTATTAATAAACATTTAAATGCACCATCAATTGATTGGATGGATAAGTTTGTTATTTTTTCTGTATATAAAGATGCAAAAGAAGCTAACATTGTAATTGGTGATTATACTTTGACTTTTCAAAAAACGATTATAAAAGGTGGATTAAATATTTTCCCTAAGTGGGCTAATGATAAACAAGATAGTTTTTATTATACTACTTATAGAGGATCTTCACCACAACTTATAAAATACAATTTATACAATAGAAAAGTTGATTATATAATGAAATCAGAGGGTATGATAGTTTGTTCAGATGTAAATAAAGATGGTTCAAAACTTTTAATCACAGCCTCTCCTGAAGGTCAACCTGATATATATTTGTATGACACAAAAAACAAAAGAAAAGAAAGATTGACAACTTATAAGGGTATTGATGTAGGAGCTCACTTTGCAGAAAATGACTCAAAAATAGTTTTTGTATCTGATAGATTAAATCATCCCAATATATTTGCAAAGAAAATTAATGGCAGAGGAGTTGAGCGATTAGTATACCATGGTAGAAATAACTCTTCAGCTACAACTTTTGATAATTATGTAGTTTATAGTAGTAGAGAAACACAAAGTGAGTTTACTGATAATACATTCAATTTATATTTGATTTCATTGAAAAGTGATTTTATTCGAAGATTAACAACTAATGGTATAAATCAATTTCCAAAATTTTCAAATGATGGTGAATCTGTTTTATTTATAAAAAATTACCAAAATAAAAGTAATGTTGGTATTATTAGATTAAATTACAATAAATCATTTTTATTTCCGTTAACTAGTGGTAAATTACAATCAATAGATTGGTAAAATGTCATTATATAATAATGAGTTAAGTTTGGTTTGAGTAGAATTTAACAATTCACAATAAGGATAATTAATGAAAAAATATGGTTTATTAGCTTTTATAGCAGCTACATTACTATTTACAGGGTGTAGTCAGAAAACAGTTGAAATGGAAAATACAACTCCAACTCCAACAAATTCAGAGTCTAGTTTAAATACAGTTGAAACTACTGATAACAGTGGCATGACTGCTGATAATATGACTACTGATGGTAAAGGTAACTATTTTGTAGTTAATGGGAAAAAAGTATTTGTTGAATCAATATACTTTGGATTTGATAAATTTAAATTAACTGAAGATCAAAGAAAAGTTGCTTCAGAAAATGCTTCAAAACTAAAAGGTTTAGAAGGAAGTGTTAAAGTTGAAGGTAACTGTGATGAATGGGGAACAGATGAGTATAATTATGCTTTAGGTTTAAAAAGAGCAAAAGTTGTAAAAGATGCATTAGTTTCTGATGGAATTGCTTCAAATTCTATTTCAATTGTAAGTTTTGGAGAAAGTAACCCTGTTTGTTCAGAAAAAAACAAAGAGTGCTGGTCTAAAAATAGAAGAGCAGAATATAAGCCACTTCCATAATATATGAACAAATTTTTTATAATTATTTTATTAACTAGCACATTAACATATGCCGAAGAGGTATCTGTTTTTGGTGCTGGTAATTTGGATTCTGCAAATCCATATGGACTAACAAAAACAGAAAAGCGTATTTTAAAGAATAAAAATGAGTTAGGTTCAATCGATACAAAAGTAAAAACAGTGAATACAACTGTTAATACATTAAGTGAGAGAATTGATGGCTTAGAATCAATTTATGAAGGTGATTCACAAAAATTAAATAACGTTGTTTTAACATTAAATAAACTTTTAAATGATTTTGAAACAAATCAAAATCTTACAGATAAAAATACTGAAGATATAAAAGAATTAAAAAAATCTATAGATCAATTAAATATTTTACAAAAAAATATTTCTGACGAAAATACAAAAAATTTAAAGAATTTAAAACAAGCTGTTGAAAAATTAACTGATAAAATAAATAAAATTGATTCTAATTATTTATCTGAAAAAGATTATAAAAAAAATATGGATCAGTTTGTAACTATAAAAGCATTTGAAGCATTGAAAAAAAGCTTAAATATTAAAAGTACTAAAAAAACTCAATCCAATGTAAGTGTAAAAAGTAATAATTCGGAAAAGATAAGCTCTACGGAAGATAATGCTTCTATTTTAGATGAAGCAAAGAGACTTTTTAAAATTGACTATTTTACAAATGCAATTCCAATGTTTGAAGGATTGATTGCTGCCAATTATAAGCCAGCTGAATCGAACTATTATTTGGGAGAGATTTGGTATTATAGAAAAGATTACGATAAAGCAATATCGTATTTTAAGAAGTCTGCTTTGTTATATGATAAGGCTGATTGGATGCCTTCATTATTACTTCATAGTGCAATATCATTTGAAAAGACTGGTGATTTTAAAAATGCTGCTTCTTTTTATGAGACTTTGATGACAAATTATCCAGAGTCAAAAGAAGCAAAAAGTGCAGATAAAAATCTATCAAAATTAAATTAAAAAAAAGGAAAAACATGTCAAAAGTTATAGGTATAGAATATACATTAAAAGATGCTAATACAGGAGATCATTTAGATTCAAATGTTGGTGCAGCACCATTAGAATTTGTATCAGGGAAAGGTCAAATAATCCCAGGATTAGAGTCAAAATTAATTGAAATGAATGTAAGTGAAGAAGCTGATGTTTTAGTTGAACCAAAAGATGCTTATGGTGAATTAAACCCTGAAGCTGTTCAAACATTGCCAAAAGAGCAATTCGCAGGAATTGAGTTAAAAGAAGGTATGAGTCTTTATGGTACTGGTGAGCAAGGTGAAACTGTTCAAGTTACAGTTACAGGTTTTAATGATAATGAAGTAACAATTGATTATAACCATCCAATGGCTGGAAAAACATTAATGTTTTCAGTAGCTATTTTAAGCTCAAGAGCTGCAACTGAAGAAGAGATCCAAACAGGTGTTGTTGGTGGAATGGCTGCTATGGGTGGCGGTTGTTGTGGTGGAGGAAGCCATGATCATGGTTCATCTGAAGGTGGTTGTTGTTCAAGTGAACCTAAACAAGAATCTCATGGTGGTTGTGGTTGTAGTCACTAATACTAATTATATTCTACAAAATTTTCTAAAATGCCCGAAAGCACATCTGCTTTTGGGCATTTTATTTTTATGACAAATATTAAATAGTATAATGTTATTTTTAAAAACCAAGTAAAAGATATAAGGATTAAAATATATGAAAAAAGTCGCTTTTATATTCCCTGGACAAGGAAGTCAAAAAATTGGTATGGGAAAAGATTTTTTTGAAAATAGTGATATTGCAAAAGATATGATTAGAAAAGCTAGTGATAGATTAGGAATAAATTTTGAAGAGCTTTTATTTGAAGAAAATGAAAATCTAGGAAAAACTGAATACACACAACCAGCTATACTTTTAGTATCTGCAATTGCATATGAGATTTTCAAAGATAAATGTGATATTAAACCAGAGTTTTTATTAGGACACTCACTTGGTGAATTTTCAGCTTTAGTAGCAGCTGGGGCAATTGATTATTTAGATGCAATTGAATTAGTTCATAAAAGAGGACTTTTTATGAATGAAGCTTGTTTTGGTGGAAATGCTGGAATGATGGCATTAGTTGGATTAGAAGATTCTAAAGTTGAATTTATATGTACTGAACAAAGAGAAAATGGTAAAAAAGTTTGGCCAGCAAATTATAATATGGACGGACAATTAGTTCTTGCAGGTATCAAATCTGATTTAGAATCATTAGTAGAGACTTTTACAACTGCTGGGGCAAAAAGAGCAATAGTACTTGATATGAGTGTTGCTAGTCATTGTGAGTTGCTTACAAGTGCGGTTGAAAATTTAAGACCATATTTAGAAGAGTATATTAAAGATGAATTCTTACCCGTTGTTTCAAATGTATCAACAGAGATATATACTACAAAAGAAGAAGCAATAGAATTATTAGCCTCTCAACTTACAAGCCCAGTAAAATATAAACAATCAATAGAAAAATTTGCTTCTAAAATAGACTTGTTTATTGAATTTGGAAATGGTGTTGTATTAAAAGGTTTAAATAGAAAAATAGTTAAAGTGCCTACATCTAATATATCAGATATGAGTTCACTAGAAAAAGTAATTGGAGAAATAAATGAATAAATTAGCAATAATGGGAGCTATGGAAGAGGAAATTGAACCTCTTTTAGCTCATTTTGATAGTGTAAATGTAGTAGAGTTTGCAAAAAATAAATATTATGAGGTATCTTATAAAGGTTTAGATATTGTAATTGCATATTCTAAGATAGGAAAAGTATTTGCAAGTTTAACAGCAACAACTATGATAGAAAAGTTTGGATGTGATACTTTACTTTTTTCAGGAGTTGCAGGTGGAATTAATCCTGAACTTAATATTGGTGATTTAATTATTGCAAATAAACTTTGTCAGCATGATTTAGATATTACTGCCTTTGGACATCCTCATGGATATGTTCCGGGTGGTGGTGTATTTGTTGAAACAACAAAAGAGATAAATGATATTGCAAAAAAAGTAGCTTCAATTAATGGAATGAAAGTTATTGAAGGAACTATTGCTACAGGTGATCAGTTTGTTCATTCATCTGAAAGAAAAGACTTTATACAAAGCACATTTAATGCAGATGCTTTAGAAATGGAAGGTGCAAGTGTTGCAGTTGTATGTGATGCTTTAAATATTCCTTTCTTTATTCTTAGATCTATATCTGATACAGCAGATATGGATGCAGGCTTTGATTTTGATGAATTTCTAAAATCAAGTGCAAAAAACTCAGCTGACTATTTAATAAAAATAGTAGATGAATTGTTAAAATAAGAGGTTTACTCTTATTTTAACTACTATACTCAATAAAAACTATTAAAAAACTCTATATAATATTACTAAAATTTACAAAGACAAATTTTTTTCAAAATTTAAGCTAAATTTAATTCCCAGCACTTGACAAAGGCAAAAAAACCTATTATAATTCCCGTCCAATTTGAGTGACAAACGTCGCAAAGGGTTGATGTTCTTTAACAAACTACGGTTTTA
>NZ_PDJV01000016.1 GCF_004116465.1 Arcobacter sp. F2176 | reverse complement strand
TCTCTTGTTTTATATCATATTCGGTTTATAAAAGTTACTTACTTCTTAAAACCGTAGTTTGTTAAAGAACATCAACCCTTTGCGACGTTTGTCACTCAAATTGGACGGGAATTATAATAGGTTTTTTACCCTTTGTCAAGAGGTACAGATTAATTGTAGCTTAAATTTTGAAATTTTTTAAATTTCTACTTTTTCTTAGTTTTTATATACATATATAAGATAATATAGTCATGTTAATCAACTATGTTTATAAAGTACATTTAATTATCATATTTAAAGATATTATTAAGCTTTACATATTAAAATATCAACTGTATATATAAAATACAAAAAGGAAGACATAATGTACAACAGAGATTATTTATCTCATAAAGATACAACGCAACAATATACACAAGAATCATCTAAAGTTGAATTAATGAGCTTTTTAAAAGCTACATATCAATTATTTGCAGGTTCATTACTTGCTGCAACTGCAGGAGCTTATATCGGGTTAGGTATGGTTTCAACTATTGCTAGTTGGTATTGGGGATTAGTTATTTTAGAATTTGCTTTATTATTTGGACTATTTGCAGTTAAAAATAAACCTGGTATTAACTTAGCAGTTTTATTTGGATTTACTTTTGTAAGTGGTTTAACAATTACTCCTTTATTAGCTTCAGTATTTGCAATGCCAGCAGGTGCTTCAATAGTAGCACAAGCATTTTTAATGACTTCAGTAGCTTTTGGTGGAATTTCAATGTTTGCCCTTACAACTAAAAGAGATTTTTCTGGTATGGGGAAAATGTTGTTTATTGCTCTTATTATATTAGTAGTAGGATCTATTTCTAATATTTTTATTCAAGCGCCATTATTACAACTTGGAATAGCGATGGTGGGAGCTGTTTTATTTTCTGCGTTTATTCTTTATGATACACAACAAATTATAAAAGGTGGGTTTTCAACTCCAATTGAAGCTGCTATTTCTTTATACTTAGATTTCTTTAATCTATTTATTTCATTATTACAAATACTTGGTATTTTTAATAGTAGTGACGACTAAATCATAACTCCTCGAGTTATGATTTACTTCTTATAACATGAATACAACCGAATTAAGACTTATTGATGCAAATCTAAATCGCCTAAGAGAGGGAATTAGAGTTGTAGAAGATATCTTTAGATACGTTTACAATAATAAAGATATCGCTTCAAAACTAAAAGAATTAAGACACAAATCAAGAATATCTATTTATGATGAACTTTTAGACTCAAGAGATATAAAAAATGATGTCTTAAAACAAAGCACTGCATCAGAAAAAAGTAGAGATGACTTAAACTCTATTCTAATAGCTAACTTTAAAAGAGCGCAAGAGAGTTCTAGAGTTCTAGAAGAAGTTTGCAAACTAGAAGAAAATAATAGCAGTGAAGTATTTAAATATATAAGATATGAACTTTATGATTTAGAAAAAGCTTTGACAAAGATAACTTCAAACTCTAAATAATTTAAACTATACTCTTTGTATAATTTTTTAGCATCTTTAAATTCAAGAGTATTTCCACCACTTACACCTGATTTCTTAATATAATCAAATAATTTTTTCTTATTATCAAACTCTAAATTATAAGTTATAGTTTCAAATTCACAATCACAATATTGAGTAAAAGCTTTTTTTATTGATTGGTCATCTAATATTGGTGATTTTTTATTTGTTATTGTTTGTATTGTCTTAAAAGTATTTGAAGTAAATAAAGCAGCATAAATCTTAGGAGAAATAGCACTAATAGCTTTAACTATCTTACTTAAATCCTTTGACCACTGTAGGGCAGAAGAAGATATAACAACATCATATCTGTCATTTTTTATATTTTCAAAAAAAGCATCAGTATCAAAATCAAAACATTCCACTTGTATATTATTAGCTTTAGGATGAATATCACACATGTTTTGTGAAAAATCCATAGCCTTATAAAAATCATACTCCCAAGAAACATTTTTAATAACTTGCCCAGAGCCACAACCTAACTCTAATATTCTTTTAGGTTGACAATTTATATCTCTAATGATAGATTTTGCTGCAATTTGTTGTACAATATTGTATGAGTTATATTGATTTGCGTATTTTGAAAATTCGTTTTTTACGGACATAATCGAATCTTAACTTTTTTTTAATAAATTTTGGATAAAATACCTACCATTTTTTCAAAGGAATAAAATTATGACATCAACACTTTTAGTAGTTCAATTTATTTTAGCAGTACTATTAACAATTTGCATCTTACTTCAAAAAAGTTCAAGTATGGGATTAGGAGCTTACAGCGGAAGCAACGAATCTTTATTTGGAGCAAAAGGTCCTGGAAACTTTTTAACAAAAGCAACTATGATTTTAGGATTAATTTTTGTTTTAAATACTCTATTTTTAGGTTATTTTTATAATGAAAATAGACAAAAAAGTGCAGTAGACAATGTACAAACAGAAAGTTTAATTCCAAAAACTCCTGAAAAAACTCAAGCACCTACTGCTCCTGTAGCACCAGCTGTACCAACACAAAAAGCTGCACCTACAGTACCAACTACTGAAAAATAGTTGATTTTCAAGAAGTAGTTCAAATGAAATATTTTCAAAGAGCTACTTCTCCATTTAATAAAAAAAGAAAATATGTTTTCTTTTAAATTTCAAAGAAAATATATTATCAAAAATTTATTTCAGTTAAGTATGCCAATTAATAAATGGTATAATATGCAAAATTTAATAATAAATCAAAGGAGAGAGAATGTTAAATGAGATTTATTCAGAAACAAAAGAGAAAATGGATAGTGCAATAGAAGCATTAAAAAGAGACTACAAAACACTAAGAACAGGTAAAGTAAGTACTACAATTTTAGATGGGATAAAAATTGATTATTATGGAACACCAACTGATTTAACTCAAGTGGGTTCAGTTTTAGCACCTGATGCTACTACCATTGTAATAAATCCATGGGAAAAACATCTTGTAGGTGATATTGAAAAAGCAATTCAAAATGCTAATATTGGTGTTAATCCAAATAATGATGGTGAAGTAATTAAACTATTTTTCCCTCCTATGACTGTTGACCAAAGAAAAGAGAGTGCAAAACAAGCAAAAGGTATGACTGATGATGCAAAAGTTGCTATTAGAAATATCAGAAAACATGCAAATGATAGAGTAAAAGTTCTTCATAAAGATAAAGAAATAACTGATGATGAAAACAAAAAAGCTCAAGATGAAATACAAAAAATTACAGATTCTTATGTAACAAAAGCTGATGATACTTTCAAGGCAAAAGAAGCTGAAATCTTAAAAGTATAATTATGGTAGTAGAACAAATATACAAAGATGCAAATGCTCTATTAGAAGGTCATTTTAAATTAAGTTCAGGTAATCACTCTAAATACTATTTACAATCAGCAAAAGTGCTAGAAGATCCTAAAACTGCAAAATTATTAGCTGAAGAATTAGCAAAGCAAATAAAAGAATCTGGACTAAAAGTTGATGCTGTTTGTTCACCTGCTCTTGGTGGATTAATTGCAGGATTTGCACTAGCAACTGCCCTTGATGTAAGATTTATCTTTGCAGAGAGAGTTGATGGTGAGATGACTATAAGAAGAGGTTTTGAAGTAACTCGTGGTGAAAAATATATTATCTGTGAAGATATTATTACTACGGGAGGTAGTGCTTTGGAAGCTGCTAAACAAATCGAAAAAGATGGTGGTGAGATACTTGCTTATGCAGCATTAGCTAATAGAGGTTTTTGTTCAAGAGTTGGAAGTGAAATAGAACCAAAAGATAATTGTAAATTACCACTTGATAAACCACTTTTTGCTTTAGATGATTTTACCTTTGAAATGTATGCTCCTGAAAATTGTCCTATGTGTAAAGAAGGATCAGTTGCATATAAACCTGGAAGTAGAGGAAACTAATCCATAATGAGTAGATGGAGAGATATAAAAGCTGGTAAAAAAGAACCACTTAATGAAGAGTCTAAAAACACTAATTTAAACTCTACTATCTGTACATCTATTCCTGCTAGAATTAAGGCCTTTATTGTAGACATGTTTATGATAATGATGCCCTTAGCTTATGTTACAACTTATGTTTTTATGAATGGGAAAGATGACTTCCAAGGCAGCGAAGAAGCAAGATGGAGTCTATCTATTATTTATGGTTTGATTATTATTGTTTTTTGGATAGCAAAAGGTCAAACACCAGGATTAAAAGCTTACAGTTTAAAACTAGTAGATGAAAAAACAAAAGAAAAAATATCCTTCCCAAAAGCTATTTTAAGATATTTATGCTTTTTATTTGCCTCAACTACTATAGTTCTTGCATTTTTACCATTTTTTAGAAAAGATAAAAAAACTTTTCAGGATCTAGTTGCTAATACACTTGTAATTAAAATTTTTAAAAAATAAATGCTTTTTTTTAACTTATCTGCATTTTATTTCTTTTATTTTGCAGCCGTTGCAGTATATGTTATATTTATGCCAAAAGTACTCCATGACATAGGGTACACTCCTTCACAAATTGGAGTAATATTTGCCCTAGCTCCATTGATGAGATTTGCTACTCCATTTTTATTTTTAAAGCATATTAAACTTGATAGAAATATTTTTAGATTAGCATTATTTACGTCAATACTTTGTTCAATTGGATTTTATTTTACACTACATAATTTTTATGCTTTTATGTTAAACAATGCTCTTTTAGGAGTTTGTCTAAGCCTTATATTACCTTATATTGAAGTTATTGCCTTAAAAGATTTGGGTAAAGATAAATATGGAAGATCTAGATTATATGGTTCAATTGGTTTTACGGTAATTGCTTTAGTTTTAGCAAAATTCTTGACTGAACCACAAATTGCATTACACTATTATTTAACTATAAATATTTTTATTGTATTTTTTTCACTTTTACTTTTAAAACATGATGTTGAGCATAAAGATACAATCAGTTCAAAACCCTTTTCTGTTCTTGAATATTGGCCATTTTGGTTAAGTCTATTTTTTATGCAAATAAGTTTTGGTGGCTTTTACAACTTTTTTACTATATATGAAACAGAGCATGGAATATCATTAGAAATGACTTCTTATCTTTGGTCTTTTGGAGTGATTTGTGAAATATTAATGTTTTATTTCCAAGCTCCAATATTAAAAAATAATCTTTTAACTATAATAAAATTTTCTATTTTTTTGACTACAATTAGATGGTTATTACTCTATTTATATCCTGATAACTTATATGTGACTTTTTTCACACAATCAATACATGCCTTTTCTTTTGGACTATACCATAGTTCAGTAATTATATATTTGTATTCAATCTATGAAAATAAAAAACTTGCTCAGCAATTTATGTATGGAGTTGCTTATGGACTTGGTGGTTTTATAGGTGCTTTAGTCGCAGGATGGTTATATGGAGAGAATTTATTCTTATATTCTAGTATTTTTGCAGCGATTTCATTACTTTTTGTTAGTACTATAAAAACTGAAAGAAAAATTTAATTATATTTATAATAGTATTATATTATTTTATCTTTATTTACTTGCATTAAGAGAGACTTATCACTATGATTAAAACACTAAAGAATTATTTCCGGATTTCAATACTAGCCATTAGCTTATTACTTTTTATTATCTTTTATTTTTTTTCTTCGACAATTCATACAAATTTAACAATTCAAGAAAATGAAAGAGTATCGCAATCATTATCAAAACAAATCTTTAACTCTATGTATCAAGTTATGAGAAAAGGCTGGACAAGAGAAGAAATAACACAATTTATGGGAGATATTAAAAGTTCATTTAAAGAGTCTTCATATAGTATTGAAGTCTACCGTTCAAAAAAAGTTGAAGATCTCTTTGGTAAAATAAATCAAGGAGAAATCACAAAAAATCTACAATATGTCTTTGATACAAAAAAAGAATTTAACCTCTCAAAAGATAATAAAATTAGAAATATAACTCCAATATTGGCAAAACAAGAGTGTTTAGCCTGCCATACAAATTCGAAAGTCGGTGATATTTTAGGTGCTGTTGATATAGAATATGATTTTAATTATCTAATAAATGAAACTAAATACCAATACTTTTTATTGTCATTAATAATCTTACCATTTATGATATTTTGTGCATTTCTAATTTCTGGAAATCTACTAAAAAAAATAGATATTTCGATTAAAGGGTTTAAAGACAAAATAGAAAGTATAAATAGTGTAAAAGATTTTAAAACTTTAGACTTATCACCTCCTAAAAAAAGTTTCACCGAGTTTAACCACATAATGAATGGATTAACTGATTTAAGCAATAAGCTAAGAAATATAGCAGTTGATAAAGATATATTAGAGTTTGAAGTAAAATTACTAGATAAAATGATAATAACCTCTGATGTGATTAGGGACTGGAAAGAGTATATAAAAGACTTATTGCATGACATAAATCTTGTATTGCCAGTTCATTGCCTTATTACTATATTTAAAGCAAATGATGAATTTTATGAGATTGAAATTTTTTGGTTAGGAAAACCAAATGATAAAGTAATTAAACACATTGAATCAGTATCATTTGAAATGATTAAATCTCACCACAAGTTAGATATTCTTGATTGTAGTATTAATCACAATTTTACAAATGAAAATTATTCTCTTATAGCTTTAGATATAAAAGATATAGAACATGAAGCAAAATCTATTCTTTTAGATGCTCCAAAAATTGGAGGAATTGTTGGACTTGGAATTCAATCAAATTTAGAGAAAGACTCAATTCATTCAATTGTTATAGACTCTATCTTAACAACTTTATTAAACCTTGTAGGTTCAATTAAAGCCATAAACAAATACACTGAAAACCTAGAATTTTATGCCACTAGAGATCCACTAACATCATTATTTACACAAAGAGTATTTAGAGATTTAATGGAATATGAGATTAAAAGAGCCGCTAGACATGACTACACTTTTGGACTATTAGTTATAGATTGTGATAACTTTAAACCAATAAATGATGCTCATGGCCATACCTTTGGGGATGAATTCTTAAAAGCACTTGGAAATATACTTGCTGATTCAAAAAGGGATGAAGATATACTTTCAAGATATGGAGGAGATGAATTTACCCTAATCTTACCAGAGTGCAATAAAGAAGAGGCCTTTACAGTTGCGCAAAGAATTTTAAATAATGTAAGTGATTTAGAACTAATAAGCCCTGATGGAACTAAATGTAGCATGACTGTTTCTATTGGTATGGCTATGTACCCTGAACACTCAACTTTACAAATTGAGTTATTTAACATAGCAGATGCAATGATGTATGAAGCAAAAACTATGGGTAAAAACTCAATTAAATTTCCAACTGAATATGATTTAGAAGAGATTCATAAGGAAGCTGAAGATAAATCCATGCTTGTTTTAAATGCTATTAAAAATGAAAATATTATTCCTCATTTTCAACCAATAGTAAATCTAAAAACAAACAAATGTGAGATAAATGAACTTTTAATGAGAATAGAAATAGATGGAGAGTATTTACCAGCTGCTAAATTTATAGAAACAGCAGAATCTCTAGGAATAGTTCATAAAATGGATTATATGGTAATAGAAAAAGCTTTTGCAAAAATCAATGAAACAAATTATCAAGGTCTTTTATTTATAAATCTTTCTCCAAAAGCTTTAATTATAAGTGAATTTATAAACAAAATAGTAGTACTTGCCCACAATTATAATATAAACAGAGATAATATAGTATTTGAAATTACAGAAAGAGAGACTGTTAAAAGTTTCTCTTTATTAGAAAGATTTGTTCAAAACCTTAAACTGCAAGGCTTTAGTTTTGCAATAGATGATTTTGGTTCAGGATTTTCTTCTTTTCATTATATTAAAAAGTTTCCAATTGATTATATTAAGATTGATGGAGATTTTATTATAAATATAACTAAAGATAAAAAAGATGTGGCTTTTGTGAAATCAATCGTTGCTTTAGCAAAAGAATTAAAAGTTAAAACAATTGCTGAATTTGTAGAAAATGAAGAGATTTTAGACTTTTTAAAAGATATTGATATTGATTATGTTCAAGGTTACCATATAGGAAAACCAAACAAAGAGATAAGAATGTAAAAATTGCTAATTATTTTATATTCATAATTAGTAATTTTATATTCTTTTTTTCTTGTATCTCCACTAGTTCTAATCCTGGAATTTGAGTATTCATAAATTCAGCTATTGATTGGACATTTTTTTTAGCAAGAGTATTTAAAACCATACCTCTATAATACTTTGCCCAATGAGATACAACTTTACCATCTTTTAAAAACTTCATAGTAATAACAGTTGCACTTTTGGGAGTATAAAACTTTTCATAAAAACCGGCTCTTAAATCAATAATTTCATCGCCAATGTATTCATCTAAATCTTTTGAGAAATTATCTTTATAAAACTTTTCAATATTCATATTTGCCAGCTTAGCACCTTGTTTAAATTTATAATCAGGTATTTTATCACTAGCTTTTATAGGTCCAAATAAATTAGAAAATAAAATTACATTCTCATCAATATAATTTTGTTCTTCCTTTGTCAAGCTATTGTACGCTAAAGCATCAAAAGCTACACCGTTATATCTTTGTATTGCTTTCATAGAAGGTTTGTTTCTCAAGCTCTCTTGATACTTCTTTACATCATCTAGTTTTTTTATTCCAAACCAAGAAGATAGCTCTTGTAAACTTAAACTTTGTACATGCTTTTCATAAACTTCAAAAGCCTCTTGTCTCAAAGAAAAATTTTTTTCTAAAAAGAAATTCTCTTTTGAAAAGAAAGTCTCTTCTCCTCCACTATTTTTTGTCTCAGCTGGAGCTAGTAATACCTTCATTTATTTCCTAATCATCTAAGAATTCGCCACTTCTATATAGCCATTTCCCATCTATTTTTAAAAATTTACTTTTCTCAGTAAATGAAACATCCAATCCTCTTTGTTTAATTCCTACTTTAAATGTCACATAAGACTCTTCATCTCCATCTATGAAATCAAGTATTTCAAGACTATAAAAATCATTTGAATTTATAACATCTTGGAGATCTTCTCTCCATTTACTTTTATTTTTCGAGTACTCAATATTATCTTCATGAGTTGTACTAATTATATAATCTATATTTCCTACTACAAAAGCTGAAAATCTAGATTTCATAAGTTCTACAGCAGTTTGTGGATATTCACCTTCATGAAAGATTTTACAACAATTTTTATAACTTTTTTTACTACCACATGGGCAAGCAGCATGTTCATTATAAGCCACATTCACTCCTATTTTTATTTAAGATATTAAATCTTTATACTCTTTTGTTCTAATTTTTCTATTTATTTCTCTTTTTATTATACCAAAGGCATATTTGCTATCTCCTCCACCAATTACAGCTTTTTGAGATTCACAAGAGGGGCATAAAAAATAGGTCTTATGTAATAAATAGTCATTTTCATAAACCAATGTTTCACCACAATCTAAGCAATGACATTTTAAATTTACAATTTCTTTTTTCTTCCATTCCCATCGCCAAGGAACTTCATATAAATTATCTTCTTTATATTTGTAAAAATCCTCTTTTGTCATAAAAAAAGCATAATATAAAACAAGACAAATTATAAACAATCCTATGCCTAAGGCTATATATGTATAATTCAAATAAATCCTTTATAAAAAGTTATTATACAAAAAATTCTATTTAATACAACACTATTTTTTTAGTTATATTTATAATGTTTAATGTATTATTATATAAAACAAAGGAATTAAATGCTTCAAAACTTCCCAATAGAAATTGTATCTAACATTGTATCTTTATTAATTATAATACTAATAATTGTAAAATTTATTAATTACAAGAAAAAAGTTGCAGTAATAGATGGATTGTATAAATTAGAAGAGGAAAAAAAATTATCTACAGAGGACAAAGAATTTATCAAGAAAAACCTAAATGAATATCAAGTTTTACATGAGAAACAAATAGGTTTCAATAAACTTATGTATCCAGCTTTTATTTTGGTTGCTGGTATATTTTTTATTTTTTTCGACTTTGCAGAAGCAATGATTCATATTAATATACTTGTTGTTACTTTTATATATTTATATATCAAAAAGATTCATTACAAAAATTATATTGAACTATTAAAGGGTATAAAGATTTGATAAAATCTTTTTCAAAACTTTTTTTAGCTTCATTTTTAATTATCTTATCATGTATGGGTTTAGCTAGATTTGCATTTGGTATGGTTTTACCAAATATGCAAAGTGACTTACATATTTCAACGACAGTTGCAGGATTAATTGGAAGTGCAAACTTTGCTGGATACTTTGTAGGTATAATCTTTGCAAGTAAAATATATTCACACTTTAGAACTACACCTTTAATTTCAATATGTCTTTTTCTTCAAGGTCTTACTATGATATTAATGGCCTTAGCTGATAATTATTTTATTATATGTATTTTATATTTTTTAACTGGTTTTTTAGCTGCCATTTTAAATATTGCCATCATTGTTTATTTATCACATGCAATACCTAATAAGATACGAGGGAAAGCACTTGGAATAGCAGTAAGTGGGAATGGTGTTGGTATTATATTTTCAGGTCTTCTAGTCCCTTATTTAGAACAATTTTATCAAACAAATTCATGGAGAGTATCTTGGATTGTCTTTTCTTTAATTATTATTGTTATTTCCTTTTCAATAAAGTATTTACTAACTTATGATGTGGATCACAGTGTAAAATCAGATGTAAAATTTTATTCTTATATAAAAAATAAAAACTTTTGGAAGATAGGCTCACTTTACTTCTTTTTTGGCATCTCTTATGTCGTGTATGTAACTTTTTTTGTAAGTGCTGCTATTGATAAATGGAATTTGAGTTCACAAATATCTGGTATGTTTTGGTCAACTTTTGGATTTATTTGTATATTTGGAGGATTTTTATTTGGAATAATTGCAGATAAATATGGAACTTTTAAAACACTAATTTTAGTTTTTGGATTTCAAGCGTTCTCTATTTTTATACTTATTTTTAATACACCAAGCTTCGCACTATTTGTTTCTGTATTCTTTTTCGCAATATCAGTGTGGAGTGTACCCACAATGATTACCATACTTTGTACTGAATTCTTTGGGCTTAAAAAAACGGCACAAGTATTTTCTTTGGTAACTCTTCTTTTTGCTATAGGACAAATTATAGGACCTTTAGCAGCTGGATATATCCATGATACTTTTAAATCTTATGATTATGTATTTTTCATGACTTTTGTATTAAGTTTTTTTGGATTTATTTCTTCTATTATTTTTTCATATAAAAAAATCACTATTTAAATCCATAAAAAAAGAGGGAAACAATAAAGCTTCCCCCTTTTAATTTAGATTAAATCTCTTCTTATAATACTGGTGATTTGATTACCATCATTTTTTGGTTTGTCATCTCTTCCATACTATAGTGTATTCCACCTAATCCTAATCCTGAAGCTTTCGCTCCTCCAAACGGCATCCAATCTACTCTAAATGCTGTATGGTCATTTACCATTATTGCTGTTCCATTTATTCTTTTCACTGCTTTTAATGCTGTATCTATATTTTTTGTAAACACTGCTGCTTGGAAAGACACATCTAAAGAGTTCGCTCTATCGAATGCTTCTTCTATATCTGAGTAAGAATAAATTACTACTACTGGTCCGAATATCTCTTTTTGAGAAATAATTGCATCATCACTTGGGTTTAATATTACTGTTGGTTCAAAGCAAGAATCTGAAATTCTTTTACCACCAGTTAATATTTTCCCACCTTTTGCTACTGCATCATTTACCCATTCTTCTACTCTATTTACTTCATTATGGTTAATTAGTGGTCCTACTTCTGTTTTAGGGTCTAATTGGTCACCTACTACTAATTTAGATGCATAATCAGAAAGTTTAGAAGACACTTCATCACAAATTGATTCATGTACATATACTCTTTGCACAGAAACACAAACTTGACCTGCGTGGTAGAATCCACCTTTACCTAAGTCTGGAATCATTGCATCGATATCTGCATCTGGTTCTACTATTACAGGTGCAACACCACCATGTTCTAGTGCTACTCTTGTTCCATTTGCCACTTTAGATTTTAAGTACCAACCAACTGCACCAGAACCTATAAATGTTAGGAAATCTACTTTAGGAGAAGTTGCAAGCAGTTCTCCTCCATGTCTATCACAAACTACTGCTTGTGCCCATCCTTTTGGAAGTCCTGCTTCTTCTAGAATTTCTACTAATCTTATTGCACTCATTGGAGTTTGAGTTGCTGGTTTGATTACTACTGGGCATCCTACTGCGATTGCTGGAATTACTTGGTGAACTGCTAGGTTAAATGGGTGATTAAATGCTGATATTGCTGCTACCACTCCTATTGGTTCTCTAAATGTGTAAGCCATTCTATTTGCACTTGAAGCTGTATGACCCATTGCCACTTCTTTTCCTTCTAGTGCTCCTAGGGCTTCAATAGATAGTTTTATACCGTTGATTGCTCTATTTATTTCAACTTTAGAATCTACATAAGGCTTCCCACCTTCACTTGCACAAAGTATTGTTAATTCTTCTATTTGAGAAGACATTATTTCTGCTACTTTCTCTAAAATCTCTATTCTTTTATATTTTGGTAAGGCATTCTTATGATCTAAAAAAGTATCACTTGCTAAATCTATCGCTGCTTGTACTTCTTCTTCACTATTAAACGGAACATTCCCTACTACTTTCCCATCATACGGCGATGTTACTTCTATTGTTTTACTCATTTTACTACTCTCCTAAAAAATATTTATATATAAAAAACTATTATTAAACTAACGATTTTCTAATCGTATTACAAATACAGAACAGTGAGCATGTCTAATTACACGTTCAGCTGTGCTACTAATAAAATAACTACTCAGTCCAGGTCTTGTTGCCATCATTACAATTGCATCAGCCTTTCTTCTTTTTGCTTCATCAAGAATCTCATCATGAACAATCCCATCTTTTACTAAAAAAGATACTTTATCCAATGGTAATGAATGTTTATTAGCAATCTCTTTTAATTTATCCAATGCCTCATGATCGTAATTTGTTTGATTGTCATCATCTAAAACCACAGAACCATGTATACGATTTTGATTTGTAAATAACAAAGTCATTTTTCCATCATCATCTAAAACTTCCAAGGCACCTTTAAATAACTTTTCGTGATTCTTTGAATATGCAATATGAATCGGTACTAAAATATTTTTAAACATTAAAACTTTCCTTTATCCCATAATCAAATCGGGTAGCCAAACAACAATGTCTGGAAAAATCATACAAATAATTAATACAACTAAATTAATAAGTATAAAAGGAGTTACTGATTTATAAATTTCACCCATCCCTACATCAGGAGGAGTAATCCCTTTAAGATAAAACAGCGCAAATCCATAAGGTGGTGTTTGAACTGCAATTAAAATATTAATAATCATCAGTACACCAAACCAAATTGGGTCATAACCCAATGAAACTGCAATAGGCGTAAATAACGGTGCACACATTAATACAATAACATAATCATCAAGTATAAATCCCAATAATATCATTATAACTTGGAACATCATAATAATAACAATTGGAGGTAAATCTAAACCTTGTGCAAAATTAGCAATCATACTTTGAATTCCCATAAGTAACTGGAAATTACTAAATAATGAAGCACCTAAAATAATCCACATAGCAACACTAATCAATGAAGCTGCTTGTAAACCTGCTTTTTTGAATATTTCAAATTTAAATCGTTTAAAAAACATTGCAAGAACAACTGCTCCTGCTACTCCTAGGGCACCTGATTCAGTTGGTGTAGCTATACCTAAAATAATACTTCCTAAAACAACAAAAATCAAACCTATAGAGAAAAATCCATCTACAGCTATTTTAAATTTATCTTTTGCTTTTAAAACAGGTAAACCTATTGTTTCACTAAGCAAAGGAGCACGCTTTGGATTTAGTTTTGTACTAATTACGATATAAATTATTATAAGTGTAATCGTCAATAAAGCTGGCATAATTGCACCTATAAACATTCGTCCAACTGAATTGTGTGTTGAAGCTGCAAACATAACCATTGGAATACTTGGAGGAATTAATATTCCTAAAGCACCACCTGCCATAATTGTTCCAAGCGCTAACTTACGATCATATCCTGCATCTAGCATTGGTTTTAAAGCAATACTTCCAGAACTCATAATCCCAGCACCAATTATTCCAACCATAGCTCCAATCATAGAACAGATAAAAACAACACTAATCGCTAGTGAACCACGAACTTTACCAATCATTAATTGACTTGCTTTAAACATAGCATCGCCAATTCCCGTATGTGTTAACAGCTGTCCCATATAAATATAAAGAGGAATAGCCAGTAAAATATAACTAAAATATGTCGATTCTATTGTTGTTGGTATTACATTAAAGATTCCTGTTCCCCAAGAAAAATAACCAATTAACATGGCAATTCCACCTAGTGCTAGACCTACAGGAGATCCAATTATGAAGAAAAATAAAAGACAAAGTAATAAAACAATAGAAAGTGTCTCAATTCCCATTTTTATGCTCCTTTTCTAAAAGTGGTGTTCCTGTAAAAAGGAAATAAAGTTCTGTAATCAAATCTCTAAATAATTGAACTATAAAGAATCCACTTGCAATACAAAACATAAGCCAGAAATGCCACATTGGAGGAGCCCATTCCGTTTGACGACGATAATTTAAAGCCATAGCTTCATTAAACTTAGTAAGACAAAGATAACAAACAATAATAAGAAAAAAGATACCTAAAGAATAAGTAATAAGATTAAAAATAGCCTTAACTCGAGGAGAAACTTTTATATAGAATATATCTACATTAATATGAGATCTTTTTTGTTGGGCATAAGCTCCACCTATCGCAGCAACATAACCAAATAGGAATAATGCCATATCAAATGTCCAAATAGGAGGGGAATCAAACATATATCGAGCTATTGTTCCATAAAAAACAACAAAAGCAAGCATGGGTACCATTACTGATACCCCCTTGCCTAACCACATAACCGATGTATCAATTGATACACAAAATAGTTGTAAAATCCTTTTAAACATGGTAATACTTGTTCAAAATTCAATTACTAGTTTTGTGTTTTTCTAAGAACATCAATTAATTGTTTACTATATGGACCTTTTTTAGAATATTCATCCCATAAACCAGCACCTGCTTTTTTCCAAGCTGCTTTATCAGCTTCTGAAGGTTCTGGACTCCATTTTAGACCTTTTTTAACCATTTCATCAACAGCTTCTTTTTCCCATTGTCTTGATTTAGTTAATTGTTCTTTTGCATGATCTACAGTTGCTTCATACACTTCTTTTTTTAATTTATCAGATAATTTATCCCAAGCTGATTTATTAACAAGAATAGGTAATACTTGTGCACCAGCTAATGGTAATTTATACATATATTTCGCAACTTCTACGTGATTTCCATCTCTGTGGTCAATCATATTTGAACCAATAGAACCATCAATAACACCTGTTGCTAAACTTGTATAAATTTCACTCCAAGCTAAAGATACAGGAGATGCTCCTAAGTTTCTTAAGAATTTACCATATGCACCTGGTGCTCTAATTTTAAGCCCTTGGAAATCTGCAATTGAATTAATTGGTTTTTTAGTAATAATATAAACTGGTGGTTGAATATAAGGCTCTAACCATACAAGTCCTTGAGCAGCGTAAGCTTTTTTAAGGATATCTCCAAAACCTTGTTCATGGAAAAGTTTATATAATTTATCAGTATCTGCTGTACCACCTGGTAAACCAAGTTCAACTATACCTGCTGGTAATTCTCCTGCATTAAGTGCTTGGAAAGGTGCAATCATTTGTACTAAACCTGATTTTGCAGCTCCTAATAATCCAGAACTACCAACACCTTCTCCTGAGAAAAGTACTTGAACTTTAATCTCTCCATTAGTTTTTGTTTCTATTCCTTTAGCAAGATCTTCATAGATTTTACCAAATGCTGTTCCTCGTCCGTATAAATTACCGAACCTCCAATTAAACTCTGCTGCAGAAGCAGTATCAACCATAGCCATAACACCTAATAATGCAATTATAGATGTCGCCATTATGTTCTTTTTTAACTTACTAAACATTTTATTCCTTTTTATTTTTATTTTTATTTTCTCAATTAAAACTTTTAATTAATGATTTACAAAAAAGTAAATCATTAGTATCCAGATTAGTTGTTTACACCTATTTTAATAATAAAAAGTCCCCCCTTTTCTTATAATTTAAATTTCTATTTTATTAAACTTCTAAATAACTCTGAGAATTTATCTAAACCTTCATTTGCAGTTTCATCACTTATTGTTAATGGAGGTAAAAATCTAATTACATTTCCGTTATATCCACAAGATAATAAAATCAATCCATACTCTACTGCTTTTGAAATAATTGCTTTAGTTAAGTCTGTATTTGGAACATTCGCATCACCATCAACCATTAATTCCATTGCAATCATAGAACCTTTATTTCGTACATGAGATATTAATGTTGGGAATTCATTTTGTAATTCAGTTAATCTTTTATTGAATAAATCTCCAATAATTACTGATCTATTTAATAAATCTTCTTCTTCCATAACTTTAAGTACTGCTAAACCTGCTGCACAACCTACTGGTGAACCACCATAAGTTCCCCCTAATCCACCAGGAACAGGAGCATCCATAATTTCTGATTTTCCAACAACTGCTGATAATGGATAACCACCAGCAATACCTTTTGCCATAGTCATTAAATCTGGTTCAACACCTGAATATTCACTATTAAACATTTTTCCAGTTCTACCAAATCCTGATTGAATCTCATCAAAAATTAATACAATTCCATTTTCATCACATATTTTTCTTAAAGCTTGTAATAGTTCAACTGGTGTTTGGTAAAATCCACCCTCACCTTGAACTGGTTCTACAATAATTGCTGCTACATCTTCTGCTACTACATCTGATTTAAATACATTTTTAATAGCTCTTAAAGAATCTTCAACAGTAGCACCATAAGCATCAGCTGGAAAAGGAACATGATAAATTTCACCAGGAAATGGTCCAAATCCAATTTTGTAAGGGGCTGTTTTACCTGTTAATGCCATTGTTAAACTAGTTCTTCCATGAAAAGCTCCATTAAATGCGATTACAGCTCTTCTTTTTGTATGTGCTCTTGCAATTTTTACACAGTTTTCAACTGCTTCTGCACCAGTTGTTACAAAAATTGCTTTTTTTGGAGTATCACCAGGAGCTAATGCAGTTAATTTTTCTGCTAATTCAACTGCTACTTCATAAGGATTTACCATTACACAAGTATGACTAAAATTTTCTATTTGTGTTTTTACAGCTTCAACAATTTTTGGATGACTATGCCCTGTATTACATACAGCTATCCCTGTTCCAAAATCAATAAATCTATTACCTTCAACATCCCAAACTTCTGCATTTTTTGCTTCTTTAACAAATACAGGATAAGTATTTCCTTGTCCTCTAGCAAATACTTTGTTTTTTCGTTCTTGTAATTTTTGATTTGTCATTTTTTTCCTCTTTTATTTTTAATAATTTTGCTTCATTTAATTATTACAGAAGAGAGTACTCAAATAGTATCATTATTGATTATTTTTAATGTTTTATTAAAGGATATTTATAGAAGATATTTTATGTATAAAGTGAATAAAAACAAGGCTATTTATTTTGATTCTTATTTTCTAGTGAAAAGTTATTCTTTATATTAATGGGAATAAAAATAGAAAATTTAACTCCATTGGGAATATTTTGAACACTTAATTCGCCTTTCATATTTTGTTCAATAATCATTTTACTCATATATAACCCAAGCCCTGTACCATTGTAGCTATCTTTTGTAGTAAAATAAGGTTCAAATATTTTATGAATAATAGATTCATTTATTCCACCTGCATTATCTGCAATTAATATTCTAATATGAGTTTCAGCTTTCTTAGTTGTTATCGTAATACATGGATTCTTTATTTTCAAATCTAAAAAAGCATCTTTTGAGTTTGTAAGGATATTTAATAAAACTTGAGAGAGTTCACTTTCAAATCCACATATAATGGCATCATATGAAATTCTATTTTCAATTTTAATATTATTACTTTTAAAACTATCATCAATAAGAAATATTGTTTGTTGCAAAGCATCCCCTATTGAAAATAATTGTTTTTCTTTATTTGGTTTAAAAAAGTTTTTAAAATCATCAATTGTTTTTGACATTTTATCTGTAAGTGCATTACTTAAAACTCTTTGTTTCTCCAAATACTCTTTATCTAGTTTTCCAAGAGAGTGTCTTAAATGTATATTTTGAATAACTGTACTTAATGCACTTAATGGTTGTCTCCATTGATGAGCAATCATACTTATCATCTCTCCCATTTCTGCAAGTTTAGATTGTTGAATCAATAGTTGTTCTTGTTTTTTTCTATTATTGATTTCTTCTTTTATTCTAGTATCCAAGGTATTATTTAGATGTTCAAGTTCGTGAGTTTTGATTTTTAGTTTTTTATTTGAAAGTTCTAATTCTTGAGTTCTACTTTGTACTTTCTTTTCTAAAGTACTATTTAACATCTCTATTTCTTCTTTCACATTTGTCAGTTTTTTAATGTAGTTGCGTTGAAGTATGTATGTATATAAAATTAAAAGTAAAATAAAAAATAAAAAAGATATAACACTCCAAAATAATTTATAATCAATACTTTTTTCATATTTAATAGATACCCATTTATTAATAATTCTTTGTTTTGTTTCATCACTTATAGAATCAACTACTTTCTCAAATATACTTAGAAGTACGGGATCATCATTTCTTACACCAACAGATAGATGCCATTTCTCGTCAAATTTACCTGATATTTGTAAACTTCCATAAAACTCTTCTTGAAAAGCATAAGCAACATTAAGATGTGTAGTTACTTGTCCAAAGAGTTCTCCTCTTTCAACTTTTTTCAACCCCATTCGTAAGTGATCCATATCTACAACTTTCAAATTAGGGTAATCTCGTCTTATTATTTCATTATATGCAAAGTTTTTTTGAATACCAATCTTTTTGTTTTTTAGCATTTTCAAATCACTAATAAAGCTTACATTTCTTTTTGTAACTAAAACCAAAGGAGCAGTTACATATGGTTTTGTAAAATTCATATAATGTTCTCTTGACTTTATATCTTGAACAAGGGAAAGAACATCACACTTCCTCTCTTCCATGTACTTTAAAGATTCTGTCCAGTTTTTTGTTTCTATAAGATGTAAAGGAATTCCAATTTTTTTCTCAAAAACTTTCATATAATCAGCAACAATACCAACATGTTTATGATTCTCTATTTTTTCATAGGGCATCCAATCTGGATCCACACACAAATTAATATTTGTTCTTCTTTGCAAATAATTAATTTGTTCTTTTGTAAACATAATAGGTAAGTTAGCCAAGTCTTTTAAAAACCATTTGTCAAAAAGTTTTTTAGTATCTTTTATTGAAATAGAGTTTAATCCTTTTTCTAAAATGGATTGGAGTTCTCTTTTATCTTTTCTAATAAAAAAATATAATTTTGAAGGATTAAAACTAATAAGTGGCATAGCTTTTAAATCAATAATCAAATTTTTTTCCAAATACTTTTGAATAAGAATAGGAGAAGCTATTAGTGCATCAACATTTCCTTCAAGAAGTTCTTGTGCAGATTCTTGCGCATTTTTTGTTTCTACTATTTTTATAAATGGATATTGTTTTTTAATATTTGATATTGCTCCTGCTTCATTAATAACAGCTACTCTTTTATTTTCCAAATCATCAATTGAATTAATATTAATTTGTTCTTTTTTTACAAATAAAATATTCTTAATTTCTAAGATATCAGAAGTGTATACACCATAATCACTTTTTACTTTTTTTTGATTTATCACAGGAGCTACATCTATTTCTTGATTTTCAAATGCAGATTCTACATCTCCTTGAGTAATATCAACTGATTTAGTTTTAATTTGGAATTTCTTTATTATGAGATTTAAAACATCATTTGCAAAGCCATTTCTTTGATAATCTCGGGTTAAGTAACTTAAGGGATATAAATCTGTAATACCTATTTTTATTTCATTGTTTTTAATCCACTTTTTCTCTTCTTTACTTAAATCCGTTGAGTTAGCATATAAAACACTAAAAAAGAAAAAAAGAAAAAAAAGAAACTTCAAACAATTACCCCTAAATATTTTTTTGATTATAGCATACTAGGTATTATTATATAAAAAGAAATACCTTCTTTAATATTTTTTGCAAATAATTCTCCTTGATGGTGACTTTGCACTATGATTTTTGACATATAAAGACCTATTCCTGTTCCATTTTTTTCTTTTTTAGTTGAAAAATATGGTTCAAAAATAATATCTAGGTCTTCTTCTGCAATTCCTCCTCCATTATCATGTATTTCTATTTTTATACTATTCTCTAAATCCCAAGTTTTAATTTCTATTTTCGCATTTTTAGTCTTTTTTTCTAAAAATTTATCTTGGGCATTCTTTAATATATTTATAAATACATGAATCATCTCATTTTCATAAATATTAATTCTATTTTCACTTTCAAAATTTTGTATTAATTCAATGTTATTAGATTCTAAATCTCTTTGTATTATCTTTAGTGATTTTTTAATAGAATTTTCAATAGTTGTATTAACAAGTTCTTTATCTGTTTTAAAAAAATTCCTGAAATCATCTATCGTAGTAGTTAAATTTTGTACATAAAATTCTATTTCATCAAGCTTATTAGTAAAAAATTTAGTTTGTTCAATTCTTCCTTCTTGTGTATCTAAATCAAATTTTTCAGATAATAATTTATATTTTAAATTAAAAGACGCCGTTCCAATTGAAGATAAAGGTTGTCTCCACTGATGAGCTATCATACTTATCATCTCGCCCATTGCTGCGAACCTTGATTGACTTTCTATAATATGTTGTTTCTCTTCATTTTTTTTAATTTCTATTTCTAGTTTTTCATTTTTTTTTATTAATTCTTCTTTTAATACTTTTGCCGATATTGCTTTTATTAAATTTTCTTTTAATTTATAAATATCAATAGGTTTTAATACATAAGCATCAATATTTAGTTCAATTGAGTGTAAAAGGAAACTTGTTTCATGGTGAGCTGTTGTAATAATTATTGGAATATCTTTATCAATTTCTCTAATTTTTTCAATCATTCCAAGACCATCTAGTTTGGGCATTTTAATATCAGTTAAGATTAAATCTATTTTTTTACTAGAAGATTTAAAAATAGATAAACCTTCTTGCCCATTTTGAGCACAAATAACATCTATTCCAAAAAGATTTAGAGTTTCTGTTATTCCTTCTTGTATTATAGATTCATCTTCTGCATAAAGAACCGTTATATTTTTTAGAACTTGATTATCTATCATTGAATCTCTTTTAAATTTTTAAATAGTTTAGCAATAAATAGTATTCAAATAGTATTCAATTACTATTTAAATATTATCATAATTTATATATTAGTACTCTATCTTGGAAAGCTTTTTTATACACAAATATAAGAAACAAAATGCTACTATAACTTTTTAAAAGGATTCTAATGGATTATGGATTGTTGAAAAAATATACTAAAGATTTTAATGTACTTTTTGTTGAAGATGACATTGACTTTAGAAAAGAATTTTTTGAATTACTCCAAGATATTTTTCCAAAAGTTACAATAGCAGTTGATGGATTAGATGCCTTAAACAAGTATAAAGAATTTTATGCACAAACAAATAAATTTTATGATTTGATAATTTCAGATATAAAAATGCCAAATTTTGATGGTACCCAATTAGTTGAGGCAATATATAAAATAAAAGATGATCAAACTATTGTAATCTTATCTGCAAGAAATGAATTCAAATATCTTTTGCCTTTAGTCAATCTAGGAATACATCAGTTTTTCACTAAACCAATAAATTATTCTACTTTTTTGGATGATATTTTTAAACTATCTAATCAGATTTACCATTTGAAATTAAATGATAATAAAAATGTATTAAGAATTGATGAGTCTTTAGTTTGGGATATAGAAAATAAAAGACTAATGCAAAATAATGCAGAAATAAAACTAACAAAAAAAGAGATTATCTTTGTAGATACAATACTAAGTAATAATGGGAGAATATGTACAGTAGATGAACTGATTGATATTATTTGGTTTGAAGAGTTTGATGTTAATGCAGATATTAGAAATCTTAAAAATATCATTTCTCGTTTACGAAAAAAAGTACCCCAATTACATGTAAAAAATATTTATGGGATGGGATATAAAGCTGATTATTGATAAGTGATATTTAAATCCATAAAAAAAGGGGGAAACAATAAAGCTTCCCCCTTTTAATTTAGATTAAATCTCTTCTTATAATACTGGTGATTTGATTACCATCATTTTTTGGTTTGTCATCTCTTCCATACTATAGTGTATTCCACCTAATCCTAATCCTGAAGCTTTCGCTCCTCCAAACGGCATCCAATCTACTCTAAATGCTGTATGGTCATTTACCATTATTGCTGTTCCATTTATTCTTTTCACTGCTTTTAATGCTGTATCTATATTTTTTGTAAACACTGCTGCTTGGAAAGACACATCTAAAGAGTTCGCTCTATCGAATGCTTCTTCTATATCTGAGTAAGAATAAATTACTACTACTGGTCCGAATATCTCTTTTTGAGAAATAATTGCATCATCACTTGGGTTTAATATTACTGTTGGTTCAAAGCAAGAATCTGAAATTCTTTTACCACCAGTTAATATTTTCCCACCTTTTGCTACTGCATCATTTACCCATTCTTCTACTCTATTTACTTCATTATGGTTAATTAGTGGTCCTACTTCTGTTTTAGGGTCTAATTGGTCACCTACTACTAATTTAGATGCATAATCAGAAAGTTTAGAAGACACTTCATCACAAATTGATTCATGTACATATACTCTTTGCACAGAAACACAAACTTGACCTGCGTGGTAGAATCCACCTTTACCTAAGTCTGGAATCATTGCATCGATATCTGCATCTGGTTCTACTATTACAGGTGCAACACCACCATGTTCTAGTGCTACTCTTGTTCCATTTGCCACTTTAGATTTTAAGTACCAACCAACTGCACCAGAACCTATAAATGTTAGGAAATCTACTTTAGGAGAAGTTGCAAGCAGTTCTCCTCCATGTCTATCACAAACTACTGCTTGTGCCCATCCTTTTGGAAGTCCTGCTTCTTCTAGAATTTCTACTAATCTTATTGCACTCATTGGAGTTTGAGTTGCTGGTTTGATTACTACTGGGCATCCTACTGCGATTGCTGGAATTACTTGGTGAACTGCTAGGTTAAATGGGTGATTAAATGCTGATATTGCTGCTACCACTCCTATTGGTTCTCTAAATGTGTAAGCCATTCTATTTGCACTTGAAGCTGTATGACCCATTGCCACTTCTTTTCCTTCTAGTGCTCCTAGGGCTTCAATAGATAGTTTTATACCGTTGATTGCTCTATTTATTTCAACTTTAGAATCTACATAAGGCTTCCCACCTTCACTTGCACAAAGTATTGTTAATTCTTCTATTTGAGAAGACATTATTTCTGCTACTTTCTCTAAAATCTCTATTCTTTTATATTTTGGTAAGGCATTCTTATGATCTAAAAAAGTATCACTTGCTAAATCTATCGCTGCTTGTACTTCTTCTTCACTATTAAACGGAACATTCCCTACTACTTTCCCATCATACGGTGATGTTACTTCTATTGTTTTACTCATTTTCTTCTCCTTCTAATAATGTTTCAGCATTTTTCACAAGGTCATTTAAGATAGCGTGATTTAATGAATAATCAACAGCTAAATCTATTAAATGTACACCTTTAGAATTTACACATTTTTCTAATGTTTCTGTAAACTCTTCACAAGATGCAGGTCTGTGTCCAATTGCACCATAACTTTCTGCATATTTAACAAAATCTGGATTATTATAGTCAAGTCCAAATGTATCAAATCCCATACCAGTTTGTTTCCATTTAATCATTCCAAATGCATTATCATTTAGAATTACTACAGTAATATCAAGACCAAGTCTTACTGCTGTTTCTAGTTCTTGTGAATTCATCATAAACCCACCATCACCACAAACTGCTACAACTTTTCTATCAGGATAAACCATTTTAGCTGTCATTGCTGATGGAAGACCAGCACCCATAGTAGCTAGTGCATTATCTAGTAATACAGTATTTGGTCTAGCTGCTTTATAGTTTCTAGCAAACCAGATTTTATATACACCATTATCTAGTGTTAAAATATCTTCAGGTGCTAAAATATCTCTAATAGTTTTTACAGCTCTTTGAGGTAAAATAGGGAATCTCATATCACCAAAATATTTAGTCAATCTTTTGTTAATAGTTCTAATAACTGTTTTATAAAATTCAAAATCCCAATGAGCTTGAGGAGATAATGCTCTATTTAAATCTGTAATACTTCCTGCGATATCACCAACAACATCTAAGTGTGGGAAATAAGTATCATCAACTTCTGATGGAGAGAAGTTCAAGTGAATAACTTTACAAGCATCAGGACCTTCTTCCATGAAAAATGGTGGTTTTTCAATAACATCATGACCAACATTGATAATTAAATCGGCTGTTGAAATAGCAGCATGAATAAAATCATCAGCAGAAAGAGCAGCTGTTCCTAAACATAACTTATGATTATCATCAATCACACCTTTACCCATTTGAGTAGTAAAGAATGGAATTCCTGTGTCATTAACAAAATCAGTTAAAGCATCACCAATTCTATTTCTATTAGCTCCTGCCCCAATTAGAATTAATGGTTTTTTTGATTCTTCAATCATTCTAACTGCTTGTAAGATTGTAGCTTTCTCAGCAAATGGATATCTTACATTTCTTACTGGATAAACATGATCCCCAGCTTCTTCTTCTGCAATATCTTCAGGTAATTCAATATGAACTGCACCTGGTCTTTCTGCTGTTGCTACTTTAAATGCTTCTCTTACCATTGATGGAATGTTATTTCCATTTACAACTTGTTTAGCATATTTAGTCATTGGTCTCATCATACCAACAACATCAATAATTTGAAATCTTCCCTGTTTAGATTTTTTAATTGGTTTTTGTCCAGTAATCATCATCATTGGCATTCCACCAAGTTGTGCATAAGCAGCAGCTGTTGCAAAGTTAGTAGCTCCAGGCCCAAGAGTAGAGATACAAACTCCAACTTTTCCTGTTAGTCTTCCATAAGTTGCAGCCATGAAACCTGCCCCTTGTTCATGCCTTGTTAAAATCAATTTAATTTTAGATTTTCTTAATGATTCTAAAAAATCTAAGTTTTCTTCACCAGGTATTCCAAATATGTACTCAACGCCTTCATTTTCTAAGGCTTTTACAAATAAATCAGATGCCTTCATTTTTTTTCCCTTTGTTTTGTTTATTAAAAATTTTATTTTGATAAGTTTCTCACAACTTACGTTTGAAATGTCTTAAAATCAAGTTTTCCCTATGTTGAATAAAAAAAAATTTGTTTTAGTTCTATTATTACACACTTTTTCAAAAAACCAATATTATAGTTACATTAAAATAAATAATTAAATTTAAATCTCTGCATAAATTAAGGTTTTAAACCTTTATATTTTAATATTTTATCCTTATTTTTTATTTAGTTTTTTAATGTAAAATCATTAAAAAAGATTAGGAAAATAATATATGAAATCTCTTATTTTTGATTTGGATGGAACATTAATAAACTCTCTTTTAGACATTGCTCTTAGCATGAATAAAGTATTGGAAAAACATGGCTATGAAACACATGAAATTGACAAATATAACTATTTTGTGGGAGATGGTGCTTTAGTTTTAGTGAAAAATGCTTTACCACAAGATACAACACAAGAAGATGTTCAATTAGTATTAAAAAGTTTTATTGAAATTTATGAACAAAATACTCACAATAATACTTTTGCATATGAAGGTATTTATGAGATGTTAGAAAAATTAGAAAAGTTAAAAATCAAAAAAGCAATATTATCAAATAAACCACACCTATTTACTCTAAAATATATGGAAAACTTATTTAATAATTTTAATTTTCAAGAAATTCATGGACAAAAAAGTGATGTTCCTAAAAAACCAGATCCAACCATGGCTATACAAATTGCTACAAAACTAAACACTCCTTGTAATCAAATCGTATTTATTGGTGACACTTCAACTGATATAAAAACAGCTAAAAATGCGAATATGTTAAGTATTGGCGTAGCTTGGGGATTTAGACCCATTGAAGAATTAAAAGAAGCAGGAGCTGATTTTATTGCATATAAGCCTATGGATATAGTTGATTATGTAACATCATTGTAAAATAGCTTTGCTATTTTACAACTCTACTTCAAAAAATTTTTCATCAATCTTTTTATATTCAGCTACTGAACAAGTTATTTTAAGAGCATTTTTATAATCTGCAAACTCTTTTGTAAATAATTTTTGAAGATCACTAATATTTGCCGTTCTAAAAATAAAATAACCCAATATTTGCTTACCCCTAGAACCTGTTTTTTCTATTCCAAAACTATCAAATTTCCACTCAACACCTTTTGAAAATAAAAACACTTCCCCTAATCTTTTTTCTAATTCATCTCTTACTGAATTATTGTACTCTTTTAAGTGCACATAAAAAGCAACATTTATATTGTATTCATCTTGTGATAATTTACTTTCAAATTCGGTTTGTGGTTTTTGCACTATTTTTGTTTTATCCATAAAAAATCCTCTATAAAATATATTTCTTATTATAATAGGTTATACTTTTTTTTCTATAAAATAAGAACTTAATATTTAAAAAGAAATTTATATAAAAGTAATTCGAAACTTTTACTTGTTATAATGGTTTCTTTATAAGGAATTAAAATGAGAATATTGTTTATACCATTATTTATTTTATTTTATTTATCAATAAATGTAATAGCAGAACCTATTAAATTAACAAAAGATGAAAAAACCTTTATTGCTTCACATCCAATAATCAAAGTGGGGATGATGCCAGACTTTACACCATTTACTTATTATATAAAAAATACACCCGTTGGGTTTGAACATGATTTATTAAATATAATTTCCAAAAGAACAGGCTTAATATTTGAAAGAAAAATAGATAACTGGACAAAAGTATATTCTGCTTTTAAAGATAAAAATATAGATATGGTTACTAGTATTTCATATAAAAAATATCGAGAACCTTTTACTATTTTTACAAGTGCATATTATGAAATACCTATTATGATATTTGTAAGGGATGACTTTGGAGAATATAAGGGAATTAAAAGTCTTAAAGGGAAGAAAGTAGGAGTTTTAAAAGATGTCTTTTATGTCAAAGAATTAGAAGATATGAAGACAATGGACTTAGTCTATTATGACAACTATACTGATTTATTAAATGATTTAGTCTTTGGCAAAATCGATGCCTTGATTCAAAATCTTACAAATATTAATTATCTTATAAAAAAATATTTATACTCTAATGTGAAACTAGCAAGTGAATTAATTCTTCCAAATACAAAAAAAGAGGATTTAAGATTTGGTGTTCAACCTGAAAAACCACTTTTAGCTTCTATTTTAGAAAAAGCTCTTGATTCTTTAAGTAAAAAAGAAAAAGAAGATTTAGTCACTAAGTGGATTGGTTCCATAAAACAGTACAAAGGCGGACATATTGAACTCAACAAAGAACAAAAAGCTTACCTTAATACAAAAGTTATCAAATATTGTATAAATCCTGATGGTATGCCATTTGAAGGACTTAATGAAAAAGGTGAACATACAGGAATGAGTTCAGATTATTATACTTTATTTGAAAAAATGCTATCAGCAAAATTTGAACTTGTTAAAACAAATAACTGGAATGAATCAATCACTTTTATAAAGCAAAAGAAATGTGACATGTTGGCTCTTGGAATGGAAACTCCTGAAAGAAAAAGAAATCTAAACTTTACAAGTAGTTATTTAGAAGTTCCCCTAGTAGTAGCAACAAGAGTTGATGTGCCATTTATAAATCAAATACTAGACTTAGAAAATGAAAAAATTGGTATCATAAAAGGAGATGCTTTTGTAAAGATACTTCGACAGAAGTACCCTTCTTTAAATCTAATAGAAGTAACTGATATAAAAGAAGGTCTAGACAAAGTTAAAGATGGAGAACTATTTGGATATATAGATACCTTGGCTAGTATAGGGTATGAATTTCAACAAAAGTATTTTGGAGAACTTAAAATTGCAGGAAAGATATCTGAAAATTTGAAACTATCAATTGCTATTGTAAAAGAAGATAAGACATTATTAACTATTTTACAAAAAACAGTCAATAAAATAACAAATGAAATGCACAGAGAAATTTTTAGTAAATGGGTTCCTATAAAATACCAAAAAGGTATAGACTATGATTTAGTTTGGAAAATTTCTATTGGGGCTATATTATTTATCATTCTTGTTGTTTATTGGAATAGAAAAATCATACAAACAAATAAGTTATTACAAGAAGCAAAAAAAGATATTGAAGTAAAAAATAAAGAGTTAGAAAAACTTGCAATAACAGACAAATTGACAAATTTATATAATAGAAGAAAATTAGATGAACTATTACAAAATGAGTTAAATAGATCTGAAAGATTTAAACATACATTTGCTGTAACTATTTTAGATATAGATTATTTTAAAAAAGTCAATGATACTTTTGGACACCAAACAGGAGATAAAGTTTTAATAGAAATTTCAAATATATTAAAAACTCATATAAGAACAACAGATTTTGTAGGAAGATTTGGTGGAGAAGAGTTTGTAATAATCTGTCCAGAATCACAAGAAGATGGTGTATTTAATTTAATGGAAAGTATTCGTTTAGATATATCAAACTATGATTTTAAAAATATAGGAAATATAACTGTTAGCTTTGGTATTGCATTATCTAAAGAAAATGATACAGTTGAATCAATTCTAAAAAGAGCAGATGATGCACTTTATGAAGCTAAAAACTTTGGCAGAAATAGAGTTACCGTAAAAGATTAAAAAAGTCCTTGTTTTAAAAGGTAGGTTTTAAAACTGTTTTAAACCTACTCTTTTATAAACTGTTTTCTATAATTTTCTTCTAAAGCGGTCTTATCTTTATAATCAATTATATCACCAATTTCAATCTGAACTCTCAAACCTTTTGTTCTATTGTTAATAGCCTCTTCTAAAACCTCATTTGCATTTGATTTTATATACAAAGGCAAGATAGGCAATCTATTTTTTAAAGCAATTATTCTAGAACCTTCTTTAAAAGAGGACAAAGGGGTATTTTCTTTATTTCTAGTTCCCTCGGGGAAGATAAAAATAGAGTGTCCCTCTTTTACTATTTTTTTAGTATCTTTAAAAAATGGTGCCATATTTGAAGCGTCCCTATCTAATAAGACTGTACCAGCATTTCGTGTAAATGTTCCAAAGAAGAAAGAGTTATATAACTCTTTTTTTGCTACCCAAAAGCCATTGATATTGCTATTTTTTAAAGCAAGTTCAATAATCAAAGGGTCAATAATACTTCTATGATTTGAGACCACTAAATACTGCCCATCAAGTGGCAGTTTTTCTTTATTTATTACTTCAACGCTTATATTTAATTTTCCTAATAATTCTTGGGCATATTCAAGTCGTAAATCAAATATTTCTTGAGAGTTTTTTACTTTTTTTAGTTTAAATCCATATTTATTTGTAAGGTATGTGGCATAAATAGCTATGCTTATTTGTTTGAAATTCAATAATATCCTAGTATTTTTTTTGTATTGTATCTAATTGAACTTAGGGGAATCATTGGTTTTGATTTTACAGTTGACTATTGGATTAAATGTATGATATAAATTAGTTTTAGGAGTGATTATGAATATAGAACAACGCTTTTTATTAAAAGCTATGGAAGATAATAACTTTGTCTGCTTTATGTATGAGCAAGAGAGTTTTAAAAGTGTCAAGATTTTAAAGTTTGAGAATGGTTTGATTTATACGGATAGTGGTAACTTTGAGATAGAGAAGATTAAAAAAGTTGTTGTTTTGAAAGATAGGTTTTAATGAATTAAGCTTATAAAAAAAAGAGACTTAATTATTATTTTTAACTTCTAAAATCTTTCTTTCTATCTCTTCTAGTTCATTAGAACAAATATCAAAAACTGTTTCTGCATCAATATCAACATAATGAAGAGAAATAAAATCTCTTGTTTTAATGATTCTACTCCAATAAGTTTTATCTGCAACTTTTAAAAGAAATTCCTCTTCTCTTTTATTAAGATTTTTTAATGCCTCTTCAATAGCTCAAACAGTTGCCAATCTTGTTTAGAGAAGAGAAAACTAAACGCTCGGCTTCTGCAGATGTGGGGATTTATATTTCTTGAGTTCTTGTTATTAAGTTTAGTTTTAACTCGGATATATTAATAATATATCCTAACTTATTTAACTATTAATTCAAATAAACTTTAATTATTATATATCACTTCATATATCTTTTTTGCAACTTCTCTAACAACATTAACTGGAACAGCATTTCCAAACTGTCTATATAATTGAGTATCTGATACTCCAGCTTTTTTTGCTTTTTCTACTATTTCAGGAGGAAAACCTTGTAACTTAGCTGCTTCTAAAGGAGTTAGCTTTCTAGGATTTTTATTTATTTGCTCAATTAAAATTTCAGAACCATCTTTGTAATATCGAGCTGAAATTGTATTTGTATACTCTGAATCATGATTAAATAATCCATATCCAAATCCATTTCCTTTTTTCTTATGCTCTATTTTTCTTCTTTGATGCCCAGCCCATAATTTATCAGAAATTGTATACTTATCATCAACTATTTTTTCTAAAATATTTCCTAGTTTTGTTTCGACATTTAATTTATTAGGATATTCAAATTTTTCATAATGTCTTTCATCTAAAAAACCAACTATATAAATTCTTTCTCTATTTTGAGGTAAACCAAAATCTCTTGCTGCTAATATTTTTTCTGTCACAAAGTATCCCATAGACTCTAAAGATTCTTTTATAACCTTATAAGTATTACCTTTATCATGCCCTTTTAGTCCTTTTACATTTTCAAGTAAAAAGGCTTTAGGCATTTTACATCGTAAAATTTTTTCAATCTCAAAGAAAAGAGTTCCTCTTGTATCTGTAAAGCCTTTTCTATGTCCAGCTAAACTAAATGGTTGACAAGGAAACCCGCCAACTAATATATCAAACTCTTCTATTTCACACGGTTTAATTTGTGCAATATCCCCTTTAGGCATGTCACCAAAATAAGCTTGATAAGTCATTTTTGCATATTTGTCTATTTCAGAACTTAATACACATTCTCCACCCAATTCATCAAATGGTATTCTTAATCCACCAACTCCAGAAAATAAATCAATAAATTTAAATTTATGTTTTTCTTTTTTATCATCTTCATCTTTTTTCAAATCATTTAAAACTAAATCTGTTATATGCTCTTGAATTGTTGTATCTAATTTTGCACATTTAATTTTTAACTTTATTTTTACATCTTCATCTAATTTTACATGTATTTGTTTTGTAGTATTCATATTCATGGTTTATCTTTTGATTTAAGGTATATAATTATACCCTGATTAATATTATTAGAAAATTAAAAAATACATAAATGAAGTTTCTTTTGATTATCATGTAGATATAATTTACTTAATAACTTTTTATAAGGATTTCATAATAATGCAATTTCAATTTAATAATACTCTAGTAACTATTCAAGAACCTACTAACATAGATTTCAATTTACATAATGCAACCCATTTTTTGCAAGAAGTTTATACTTACTTATATGGATTACTCAATGAAGACAATGGATTATTTCAAATTAATTACGATGAATTAGATACAAACCTAATTCAAAGGTTAATTGATGAAAATAATCCTAGAATAGTTTTAACAAAGATAAATGGGAAAAAAGTTTCAACAACAGAATGGCAGAACAATCCTATACAAAAAGCTTTTGTTTTATTTTTTAGTCAATTTCCAGATTTTAATTTATTATTAAAAAACCTTCATACAGATCCTTCAATAAATATTAAAAATGCAGAAACTTTATTTGGAGAAGCTGTTTCATCACAAAACTTTCTAAACATAAAAAAACAAGTTGACGAAATTAACAATTTAAAGTGGACTAGAGAAAAATCTTTACCAGAAAGACAAGCTGGAGTGTCTATTCTTGGTAATATTTCTGAAACATTACTCGAAACAGCTATGGAATCTCTTATTGATAACACAAACTTCTTCAGAAGTCAAAATCATGATGTACAATCATATGGGGATTTTGTATTAATGTGTTTACCTAATAACTTGTGGATATCTGTAAAATCAAATTTTGCAAGAGAGAGACTATTAGCTTCAGGTTATACTACAGATATTATAGGTGTTGGTTATTTTACAGATTACAATGAGTTTACAAGTCAAATAAAAGTGAGGAACTTTATAAAAGTTGGCTTTTTAGCAATGTATATACCTAATATACCTATTACCGAAAGTCAAATAACAAATGATGTCAGCACATACCAAGAAGCAGTAAATTATTACAATGATAATAATAGAGAATTACCTCTCAATATAAATGGAAAACCATTTTTAAGACCTTTATCTGACTTGTATCACGACCTTAATACTCTTTTACAAATTGACGATATAAAAAGAAGAACAACCGTCAGATATTAAAATAACTAATTTTATTCAAGTTCAAGGCAGATAGAATTTTTTGGGCGGAGCATACTAGAAGTATGTGACAACTAAAAAATTCGTATCGAACGCAGAAATTGAATGAAAGTAGTTATTTTTTAGCAAGGCTGATGCCTGCTAAGTAGCCTGACGCCCATGCAAAATGCAAGTTATATCCACCTCTGTTTCCCACTATATCCAGCACCTCTCCTGCTAAATACAACCCTTCCACTTTCTTACTCTCAAAAGTTTTATTATCCACCTCATCGGTTCTCACTCCTCCACCACTTGCTTCTGCGTGTTTGAAACCTTGGGTGTCTGTGATTTTAAATCTCCAGTTTGTGAGAGTATTTATTATACTTCTTATTTGTTTGGCATTTATATCTTTTGCTTTTACCTCTTTGTCTATGCCATTTATTTGACATATTACTGGAGAGAGCTTATTTGATACTATTCCTGTTAGTAGTAAAACTGCATTTGAGTTTGGTAAGGTTTTAAATAGATTTTCTATTTGTCCTAAAAGTTCATTTCGGCTTATATTTGGGAAAAGATTTATTGAAACTTGAACATCTTGGTAAAGGCTTAGCGGATATACTGCATGTTGTGAAATATCCAGAATAGCAAATCCTGATAAGCCGTATTTTGTGAAAAGTACATCACCGTATATTTCACACTCTTTTTTTCCATCTAAGTATAAAGAGACATTTGCCTCTTTTTTTACTCCTTGTATTCTTGAAGCTTGCTCAAAATCTGTGTGAAGTCCTACAAGTGAGGGGTAAGTTAGGTTATATGTGTGTCCGAAATTTTGAGCTATGTTCATACCCTCTTCTGTGGCATTTAGTTGGGGTGCTGCTCCTAGCCCTGAGCTTATAAGTACTTTGTCATAATCTTTAAACTCATTGTGTGTACTTTTTACTGTGAATTTATTTTCTTGTTTTTTTATGTCTATTACTTTTGTCTCTAGGATTAGGTTTATTCCTAGATTTTCAAGTTCATTTTCTAATAGGCTTACTACTGATTTTGCTTCATTTGATAGTGGATATACTTTGTTTGTCTCTTTTATATCTAGTAACAAGCCAATACTTTTACAAAACTTTTCAAAGGCTTTATAGTCAAACTCTTTTAAGGCATATCTTGTAAACTCTGGTTTTTCACCTATGAAGTTTTCTACTCTTGCTTGGGTATTTGAGATATTACATCTTCCATTTCCACTTGCCAGTATTTTTTTACCTATTGCGTTATTGTTATCAAAGAGGTCTATTTTTATATTTTTATTTAATCTTTTGGCAGTAATGGCTGCTATTATTCCTGCTGCCCCTGCTCCTATTATTGCTATTTTCAAAGTATGCCTTTATCTTTATGCTTTGGATTATACACTTTTTATGTTTTGATTTTATTCAAGCAAAGAGCATAGTTCTTACAAAGTCTTTCTTATATACAAAGTGGAGTTATTTGTATTTCTTTTAAAATAAGAATAAGATACCATTTTAAAGCCCTTTGCTTATTTCGTAATTATATGCATTGTAATTAAGTTTACTTTTTGTTAATATAATATTAATAATATATGCTAATATATAAGCCCATATAAAGTGAAGGAATAAACCATTGAATAATTATAAAACAAGAAATTACTTATTTGTTAGTGTACTTACATTAGTCATTATTTTTAATGGATGTACAGAACAAAATGAAAAGAAATCACCTACTAAAAGAGTAACAGAAGTTGGAACTTATACAATAAATGAAAAAGAAATTACACTACAAAAAGAACTTCCAGGAAGAACGGTTATTGCTTTAAACTCAGAAATTCGTCCTCAAATTGATGGAATAATTGAGCATCAACTATTTAAAGAAGGTTCAACTGTAAAAAAAGGTGATGTTTTATATAAAGTAGTTTCATCAAGTTATAAAGCAACATATAATCAAACAAAAGCAGCATATGAAAATGTCTTAGCAAATGTTAAAGCAGCAAAACTAAAAGATGAAAGATACGAAGACTTATTGAAAATTGATGGTGTTTCAAAACAAGATTATGAAGATGCACATGTTGCATATTTACAAGCATTAGCAAGCGTTGAAGAGAAAAAAGCTGCAATGCAAAGTGCTAAAATTGATTTAGAATATACACAAATAAAATCTCCTATTTCTGGACATATTGGTATATCAACGGTAACAGAGGGTGCTCTTGTTACAGCACAACAAACAACTGCCTTAGCTACTGTTAGATCACTTGATCCTATTTATGTTGATTTTACTCAATCAAGTGTCCAAATGCTAAATTTACGAAAATTTTTAAAACAAAAAGATATAAAAGCAGCAAGTGAAACAGTAAGTTTAAAACTTGAAGATGGCTCAATATATGAGAATCAAGGGAAATTTAAACTGCAAGAATTGACAGTAGATGAAGCAACTGGTTCTGTTACTCTAAGAGCACAATTTCCAAATCCAAAAAATATATTATTACCAGGAATGTATGTAAATATTATAGTTAACGAAGCTATTAATACAAAAGCTATTTTAGTACCGCAACAAGGTGTAACTTTTGATCCAAAAGGAAATGCTACAGCAATGGTAGTAAATAAAAATAATAAAGTTGAACAAAAGAAAATAGTAATTGATAGAGCGATTAAAGATTATTGGTTAATAAAAGATGGATTTAATGTAGGTGATCATTTGATTGTTGAAGGTTTAAATAAAATCAAAGTCGGTGATGAAGTTAAAGATATAGATTTATCATCAAAATTTATATTTAATAGTTCTAAAATAATCTAATGGGAGCTTTTTTTATAAATAGACCCATTTTTGCTTGGGTTATTTCAATCGTAATAATGTTAGGTGGATTAGGTTCTATTTTCAATTTACCTGTTGCCCAATATCCCGATATTGCTCCACCTACAATTAGAATTGCTACTACATATACAGGTGCTTCTGCCCAAACTGTTGAAAATAGTGTTACTCAATTATTAGAACAACAATTAACAGGATTAGATGGTTTATTATATTTTTCCTCTTCAAGTGATTCGTCAGGAAAAGTATCTATAAATGTATCTTTTGAACAAGGAACAGACCCAGATACTGCGCAAGTTCAAGTTCAAAATAAAATTTCTCAAGTAACAACTAGATTACCCAATACTGTTCAAGAACAAGGGGTTAATGTTACAAAATCGCAAACAGATTACTTGATGATTGCTGCACTATATGATGAAACAGACAAAGCAACAGCTTCTGATATTTCTGATTATTTAGTAAGTAACATACAAGATACTGTTGCAAGAGTAGAAGGAGTTGGGAGTATTAGAGTTTTTGGTTCTCAATATGCTATGCGTATTTGGTTGGACCCTTCAAAACTTTTATCATACAAACTTATGCCCTCAGACATAGCAACAGCTATTAAAACTCAAAATGTTCAGGTTTCAGCAGGAGATATTGGAGCAATGCCTACCTTGCCTAACCAACAATTAAATGCAACTGTAACTGCTGAATCAAAATTACAAACTCCCCAACAATTTAAAAATATCATTATAAAGCATGATACAAATGGTGCTTTAGTTCGTCTTTCTGATGTAGCAAGGGTAGAAATAGGAAATGAAATATACAAAAACATAACAAGATTAAATGGACATCCTGCATCAGGACTTGCTGTTATGCTATCATCAGGAGCAAATGCACTTAATACTGCAAAAAGAGTTCGAGAGGTACTTACTTCATTACAACATAATATGCCAGATGGTTATAAAATTGCTTATCCAGTTGATAGCACTAAATTTATTAGTATCTCTATAAATGAAGTTGTAAAGACTTTAATAGAAGCAATAATACTTGTAGTTCTTGTAGTTTTTCTCTTTTTACAAAGTTGGAGAGCTACTATTATACCAGCAATCGCTGTTCCTGTTGTACTTTTAGGTACATTTGGGGTTCTTCAAATTTTTGGGTATTCAATAAATACTTTGACAATGTTTGGAATGGTTTTATCCATTGGTTTACTTGTTGATGATGCTATTGTTGTAATTGAAAATGTTGAGAGAATCATGAGAGAAAAAGGTGCTTCTGCCCATGATGCTACAGTTGAATCAATGAAAGAAGTAAGTACTGTATTAATAGGTATTGCTGTTGTTCTTTCTGCTGTATTCTTACCTATGGCATTTTTTAGTGGTTCAACGGGTGTTATTTATCGACAATTTTCTATTACAATAGTCTCTTCTATGATTTTATCAGTTATTGTTGCTTTAACTTTGACACCAGCTTTATGTGCTTCATTGTTAAATTCAAATCATTTAGATAAAGATACAGGTTTTTTCCATTGGTTTAATAATACTTTTGAATCCATTACTAAAAAATATGAAAAAAGAGTTTTTAATGTATTAATAAAACCAAAAAGATGGATGTTTTTATATCTAATAATTATAGTAGCAATGTCGTATTTAACATATAAACTTCCTACTAGCTTTTTACCCTTAGAGGATCAAGGTAAAGTAATGGCTCAAATTTCATTACCAGAAGGTGCTTCAATAAAAAGAACTGATGAAATAGCAAAAAAAGTAGAAGATTATTTTTTGAATAAAGAAAAAGATAATGTAGAATCTATTTTTACTATCTCAGGATTTAACTTTAGTGGAAGTGGTCAAAATGCAGGGATGGCTTTTCTTTCTTTAAAAGATTGGGATGAAAGAAAAGATAGTGCAGGTACAATAGTAAATCGTACCAATCGAGAACTATCGACAACTAGAGATGCTAGCATCTTTGCTTTAAATCCTCCTTCAATAAGAGGATTAGGGAATACCAATGGTTTTACGTTTCAACTTCAAGCAAGTGCGGGGACAAATAGAGAGACATTAAAACAAATGAGAGATACTTTATTAGATAATGCTGCAAAAGATACTCTTCTAACTAGAGTTAGATTAGGAAGTATGTCTGAAACTCCACAACTACACATTAACATCGATCATGAAAAAGCAGTTTCTTTGGGGCTTAATTTATCAGATATTAATTCCACTTTAAATGCAGCATGGGCAGGAAGTTATGTAAATGACTTTATTGATAGAGGTCGAGTGAAAAAAGTATACATCCAAGGTGATGCAGCCTTTCGTTCTGCCCCAGATGATCTTTACAAATGGTATATAAGAAGTAATGATAATGAAAGTATGACTCCTTTTTCAACTTTTGCAACAACAAAATGGACTTATGGACCTGAGAGTTTATCAAGATATAATGGTTTAGCTTCTTATGAGATACAAGGGTCAGGTTCGCAAGGAGTAAGTTCAGGAATTGCTATGGAAGAGATGTCAAAATTAGCTAAAGAACTTCCTAAAGGTTCTAGTTTTTCTTGGAGTGGATTATCTTATCAAGAGTACCTTTCAAGTGGGCAAAGTGCACTTTTATATTCAATATCTATTTTAGTTGTTTTCTTATGCCTTGCCGCACTTTATGAGAGTTGGTCTATTCCTTTTTCTGTTTTATTAGTTATTCCATTAGGAATAATTGGGGCTGTTACAATTACCTCTATTAGAGGATTAGATAATGATGTTTATTTTCAAGTTGCCCTACTAACTGTAATTGGATTATCCTCTAAAAATGCAATTTTGATTGTAGAGTTTGTGGAAGTTGCATATAAAGAGGGGCGTTCATTAATAGATGCAGCAGTAGAAGGGGCAAGATTAAGATTTAGACCTATTTTAATGACATCATTAGCCTTTGTTGTTGGAGTTTTACCACTTGCTGTTTCAACTGGTGCTGGTGCAAATAGTAGAATAGCAATAGGAACAGGAATTGTAGGAGGAACTCTTAGCGCTACAATTCTTGGAGTATTTATGATTCCATTATTTTATGTTTTAATAAGTTCAATATTTAGAAGAAATAAAAAAGCAAATGCAAAAACAATTGAAAAAGGAGAAAATCAATGAAAATAAATAAACTAATCCATATATTTATCTCTTTTTCTTTATCATTTTTTCTTAGTGCTTGTAGTTTAATAGACTCAAACTATAAACAACCAACAGCTCCTGTACCAGTAAATTGGCCTAAAGGTGAAGCATATAAAGAGCAAATAAATCCAAATATAAATAAAGCCCTTGTATGGGAAAATATGATTTTAGATGAAAAGCTTAAAAAAGTTATTAAAATAGCACTTAGCCAAAATCGTTCAATAAAAGAATCAATAGCAAATATAGAATCTGCAAGAGCCACATATAAAGTACAACATGCAGGAGAATTTCCATCAATTGATGCAGGAGTTTCTGGTACTAAAGCTCGTTCATTAAATAGTTCAAACTCTAACAAAGATACATCAAGTATCTCTGAAAATTATAAAGCAACTGTTGGTTTAAGCTCATATGAACTAGACTTTTTTGGAAAAGCAAGAAATTTATCTAAGGCAGATTTTCAAAAGTATTTATCTGTACAAGAAGCTCAAAAAGTTACTAGAATAACTACTATTGCAGAAGTAACAAATGCTTGGTTAACCTTAGCTGCTGACAAAAGCTTACTAGATTTTGCAAAAGAGACTTTAAATAGTAGTAAAAAAAGTTTGGACATTGTACAACAAAGAGTTAAATTAGGTGTAGATTCAAAAGTTACTCTTTATAATGTTCAAACAGTTTATTACCAAGCACTAGCAGACATTGAAAAATATAAAACTCAAGTTGCACAAGACTTAAATGCACTTAATTTATTAGTAGGTGAAAATGTAAAAGAAGAGTTATTGCCCTCTTCTTTAGATGAGAAAAAAGAGTATTTAGCAACTATTCCAGTTGGTTTATCTTCTGATGTTTTATTAAATCGTCCAGATATATTACAAGCTGAACATGATTTAAAAGCTGCAAATGCAAATATTAGTGTTGCAAGAGCTGCTTACTTTCCTTCTATTTCTATTACTACAAGTGCTGGAATTGCTAGTAGTGCTTTAAATAATCTTTTCACAGGAGGAGCTGCTTCTATTTGGTCTTTTGTTCCAAGTATCTCTTTACCAATTTTTGATTGGGGTTCAAAAGGGGCTTCTTTGGATTATGCTAAGTCCCAAAGAAATATGTACATAGCCAAATATGAATTTGCTATTCAAACTGCTTTTAAAGAAGTTGCAGATGCCCTTGCTAGATTTGGAACAATAGAAAATCAATTAAATGCACAAAAAAACCTAGTAGATGTATCTAAAAATAGCTTTTTCCTTTCACAGAAACGATATAAATCAGGAATTGATACTTATTTAAATGCCTTAAGCTCACAAAGAAATTTATATAATGTAGAACAAAACTTAATATCTTTGCGTTTAACTAAAATCAATAATCGTGTAACTTTATATAGAGTTTTAGCAAATGATGATAAATAATTAATTATTATTATAAAAAATAGCTAGCCAAATTGTGGGCTGGCTTGTCGAAGTATATTTTATTCTATGTTTTTCCCTTGCTTTTATATCTAAGAAATCACCTTTTTTTAATTCAACTTCTCTTTTATCTTCAAACTCAAGAATAGCATCACCTTCTAAAACTAATATAAACTCATTTTCATCTTGCTCATACCAAAAGTTATCTTCACTTTTTTGTCCATTTGAAACAATTCTTTCAACTCTAACACTTTTTTCTCTTAATAAAGTGATATATTCTTCATTATTTTTATCAACAATAACTTTATCAAATATATTTTTTTTCTTCATTTTCTCTCTTTTTATAATTCTTATAAAAATAGTCAAGATTATTTTTATATAAAAATTAAATATTTTAGATTATAAAAAGCCTATATAATAGCTTTTTATAAGATTTTATATACCTAAGTGTATTAATCACTATTAAATTACTTGACATTAAATGAAAAATATATTACAATTTCACTATAGATTTAATATGATATACAAAAAGGAATAAATATGCAACAAGATACTATTGCAGTCCATGCAGGTTATAATAAAAAAGAGGGATGGGGAACAATGAATGTTCCTATTGCTCAAACTACTGCTTTTGCATTTAGAGATGCAGAGCATGCAGCTAATTTATTTGCCCTTAAAGAGTTAGGGTCTATTTATACAAGACTTACAAATCCTACTACTGATGTATTAGAACAAAGATTTGCACAACTTGAAGGAGGAGCTGCTGCTTTATGTGTAGCTTCAGGGCAAAGTTCAATCTTTTATGCTATTGCAAATGTGGCAAGTGCAGGAGATAATATCATCATCTCTGACAAATTATATGGTGGGGCAGTTACTCTTTTAACTCATACTCTTAAAAGATTTGGTATAGAAGCTAGAGTATTTAGAGTAGCTGATGCTTCTAATTTAGAAGAACAAATTGATGATAAAACAAAAGCAATCTTTTTTGAATCATTATCTAATCCACAAATAGCTGTTGCAGATGTTGAAGGAATAGTTTCTATTGCTAAAAGAAAAGGTGTTTTAACTGTTTGTGATAATACAGTTGCAAGTGCTACTTTATTTAATCCAATCAAATGGGGAGTTGATATAGTAGTTCATTCAACATCAAAATATACAAATGGACAAGGTAGTGCTATTGGTGGGATTATTGTTGAAAGAGATGGTTTATCAGAATTTTTCAAAGAAAATTCTTCAAGATATCCAGAATTTAATGAGCCAGACCCATCATACCATGGTTTAGTTTATGTGGATGTTCCTCTTCCAAACTTTTGTTTAAGAGCAAGATTATCATTACTTAGAGATTTTGGAGCAGCACAATCTCCACATAACTCTTGGATATTACTACAAACTTTAGAGACTCTAAGTTTAAGAATGGATAAACACTCAAGTAGTACTTTAGAAGTTGCAAAATTCTTAGAATCACATCCAAAAGTTAAATCAGTAAACTATCCAGGGTTAGAATCAAATGCTGATTATAAAAAAGCACAAAAATATTTCAAAGATGGAAAATCATCTGGACTATTATCTTTTGAAGCACAATCTTATGAAGATGCTAAAAAAATAATTGATAGTGCAAAACTATTTTCAGTTGTGGTAAATATTGGTGATTCTAAATCATTAATTGTACATCCAGCTTCTACAACTCATTCACAAATGAATGAAGAAGAGTTGATAAAAGCAGGTGTTAATCCTTCAACTGTTAGGCTTTCGATTGGATTAGAAGATCCAATTGATTTAATTGAAGATTTAACTCAAGCGTTAAATTAAAGATGAGATTATGGCTTTAATCTCCTCAAAAGGTGTGTATGGACTTGCTGCCATGCATGAATTGTTACAAAATGAAGAGAACAAACCAATGCAAAGTAGAGAGATATCAGCAAGAGCTGATATTCCTCAAAGTTATTTAGAACAACTTCTAGGGAAACTTAAACATGCGGGTTTGGTTTTAAGTACAAGAGGTTCAAAAGGTGGCTATATGTTAGCTAAAGATCCAAAAGATATACTTATCAAGGATATTATTATTGCTTTAGAAGATGATATAAAAATCATTGATTCAAAAAGTAATAACCCTATTTTGAATATATTTTTTGACGAAACAAAAGAAAAAACAAAAAAACTATTTAACTTGTCGCTGAAAGATTTAACACAGTATCAAGATAAATATAATCAATACTTACACTACAATATTTAGGAGAAAATTATGAAATATGCAAATGATGTAACAGAATTAATTGGAAATACGCCTTTAGTAAAATTAAAAAAAGCAAGCGTAAATGGAACAACAGTTTTAGGTAAATGTGAATTTATGAATCCAACTCACTCAGTAAAAGATAGAATTGGATTTAATATGGTTAATGAAGCGATTAAAGCTGGGAAAATAACAGAAGGAACAACTGTAATTGAACCAACAAGTGGAAATACTGGTATTGCTTTAGCATCTGTTTGTGCAGCAAAAGGTATCAAACTAATTCTTACTATGCCTTCAAGCATGAGTATTGAAAGAAGAAAACTTTTAAAAGCCCTTGGAGCTCAAATTGTATTAACTGAGCCTGAAAAAGGTATGAAAGGTGCAGTTGAGAAAGCTAATGAATTAAGTGAATCACTTGATAATTCAATTGTATTACAACAATTTGCAAATGAAGCAAATCCAGATATTCATAGAAAAACTACAGCATTAGAAATTTTAAAAGATACAGAAGATAAAGTTGATGTTTTAGTTATTGCAATTGGTACAGGAGGAAGTATTACAGGTATTTCAGAAGTTGTAAAAGCAAAAAATCCAAATGTAAAAGTAATAGCTGTTGAACCTACTGATTCTCCAGTACTTTCAGGTGGGAATCCTGGTCCTCATAAAATTCAAGGTATTGGTGCTGGATTTGTTCCTGCTGTATTAAATACAAAAATTTATGATGAAATTATCACTGTGTCAAATGACGATGCAATGGAAACTGCTAGAAACTTAGCAAAAGACGAGGGATTATTAGTAGGTATTAGTGCGGGAGCTAATGTATTTGCTTCAACTGCTCTTGCTCAAAGAGAAGAGAATAAAGGTAAAACAATAGTTACTATTCTTTGTGATACAGGGGAAAGATATTTAAGTACTCCATTATATCAATTAGATGATGAATAGGATTAAATAAAAAGATGGCAGAAAAGGCTTATAGATCTATTGTTAAAACTATTTCGTGGAGAACAGTAGGAACTCTAGATACCATGATTATCTCATATTTTATTACAGGCGACCTTGTTATGGCCGCCTCTATAGGTTCTATTGAAGTTTTTACAAAAATGATTCTATATTATTTTCACGAAAGAGCTTGGAATAAAATCTCTTTTGGGAAAGTTAAAGAGCCAGATTATCAGATTTAGGAAAGAAAATGATAGATGTAATAAAAGAATTAAACAAAAAATTAGAAGATAGTAGTACTGAAGAGATTTTAAAATTTTTTATGAATGAATACAAAAATGAAGTAGCATTATCTTCTAGTTTTGGAGCAGAAGACCAAGTTTTAACTCATATGATGTTAGAACATGATAAAAGTGCAAATATATTTACACTGGATACAGGAAGACTTCCATATGAAACATATAATGTTATGGATAGTACAAATTTAAAATATAATATAAAAGTAAATGTTTTTTTTCCTAACAATGAAAATGTAGAAGAGCTTTATAAAAGTCATGGAATAAATGGTTTTTATGAATCTATAGATAATAGAAAATCATGCTGTAATATAAGAAAAATTGAACCACTTAAAAGAGCATTGAAGCCATTAAAAGTTTGGATTACAGGTTTAAGAGCATCACAAAGTGTTACAAGAGTTGAGATGCCATTAGTTGAATGGGATGATAATTTTCAAGTAATAAAAGTAAACCCTCTAATATCTTGGAGCGAAGAAGATGTATGGAAATTTATAAAAGAAAACAAAGTTCCATACAATAAACTTCATGACCAAGGCTATCCAAGTATTGGATGTGCACCATGTACAAGGGCTGTAAAAGAAGGTGAAGATATTAGAAGTGGAAGATGGTGGTGGGAAAACCCAGAACATAAAGAGTGTGGCTTACACGCAAAATAGAAACATAAAGCTTTGTTCTCAAAGCCCTTTAGGTTTTCTCAAAGAGAGTGTAAACACAAGGCTACTTTTAAGGATTTTTATAAATCCTGTTAAAAAGTAGTTATTAAATAATAGGTTCCCTTTTAAAGGGGAACAATTTAAAAGGAAAATGATGATTAGTAAAGAAAGACTTACACATTTAAAGCAACTAGAAGCTGAATCTATTCATATCATGAGGGAAGTTATAGCAGAATTTCAAAATCCTGCAATGCTTTACTCTGTAGGAAAAGATTCTTCTGTAATGTTACACATTTTACAAAAAGCCTTTTATCCAGCTCCTCCACCGCTTCCATTGGTACATGTTGATACAACATGGAAGTTTAAAGAGATGATAGAGTTCAGAGATAGACGAGCTAAAGAAGTTGGAATGGAATTAATTGTTTACTCTAATCCAAAAGGTTTAGAAATGAATATCTCTCCTTTTACTCATGGTTCAGCAGTCCACACTGATATTATGAAAACAGAAGGTCTAAAAAATATGCTTAATATCCAAAAATTTGATGCAGTTTTTGGAGGAGCTAGAAGAGATGAAGAAAAATCTCGGGCAAAAGAGAGAATCTATTCATTTAGAGATGAAAATCATAGATGGGATCCAAAAAACCAAAGACCAGAGCTTTGGAATATCTACAATGGAAGACACACAAAAGGTGAGTCTATTCGAGTTTTCCCTATATCTAACTGGACTGAGCTTGATATTTGGCAATATATCTATTTAGAAGGTATTCCTATTCCTGATTTATATTTTTCTAAAGAGAGAGAAGTTGTGGAATACATGGGTACTAAAATCATGGTTGATGATGATAGAATGCCTGAAGAATTACGAAAGACTGCAAAAAAAGAGATGGTTAGATTTAGAACACTTGGGTGTTATCCTTTAACAGGTGCAGTTAATAGTGAAGCAACAACATTGCCTGAGATTATTCAAGAGATGTTGATTTGTACAACTAGTGAGAGACAAGGAAGACTTATAGATAGTGATGGTGAAGCATCAATGGAGAAGAAAAAACAAGAGGGGTATTTTTAAGATGGCACACCAATCAGATTTAATAGCTGAAAATATTGAACAATATTTAAAAGAGCATGAGAATAAAGAGATACTAAGATTTATAACTTGTGGTAGTGTTGATGATGGGAAAAGTACTTTAATTGGAAGATTACTTTATGATTCAAAAATGATTTTTGAAGACCAATTAGCTGCAATAGAAAAAGATAGTAAAAAAAGTGGAACTACTGGTGATAAAATTGACTTAGCACTTTTAGTTGATGGATTAGCAAGTGAGAGAGAGCAAGGTATTACTATTGATGTTGCCTATAGATTTTTCTCAACTGAAAAAAGAAAGTTTATCATTGCAGATACTCCAGGACATGAACAATACACAAGAAATATGGTAACAGGTGCTAGTACAGCAGATGTGGCTATTATCCTAATTGATGCAAGATCTGGGGTGCTAACACAAACAAAAAGACACTCTTATATAGCTTCTCTTTTGGGTATTAAGAATCTTATTGTTGCAATAAATAAAATGGATTTAGTTGATTTTAGCTCGGATAGATTTGAAGAGATTAAAAAAGATTATGCGCAGATTATTCCTAATCTTCCACATAACAGTGATATCAATTTTGAGTATATTCCAATCTCTGCACTTGATGGAGATAATATCCTTACAAATTCACCAAAATCTACTTGGTACAAAGGTCTACCACTTATGCAATTATTGGATACTATTGATATTCATAAAGCTGAGAATCATGACTTTAGATTACCTGTTCAATATGTATCAAGACCTCATTTAAACTTTAGAGGATTTTCTGGGACTATTGCAAGTGGAAAAATTTCTGTAGGTGATGAAATCACTGTATTACCATCAAGAAAAACTTCTATTGTAAAATCTATTGTTTCAAATGAAATTAAAGATTTAAGACCAATAGGAAAAGATGAAACTGTTGAGACTATACAAACAGCATTTGCTCCAATGGCTACAACAATCACATTAAAAGATGAGATTGATATCAGTAGAGGAGATATGATTGTAAAATCAAGTTCTATTCCACAAGTATCAAATAAACTTGAAGTGATGGTTGTTTGGATGGATGAGAAAAAGCTTGAACTTAATAATAACTATATTATTAAAAGAGCAACTTCTGTTATAAATGGAGCATTCAAATCAATAGAGTATAAAAAAGATATTAATACTTTTGATGAAGTTAAAGCAAATCAATTAGAGTTAAATGATATCGCAAAATGTACCCTAGCAATAGACAGACAAATCGCAGTTGATCCATATAATGAAAACAGATATACAGGAAGTTTTATTATCATAGATAGATATACAAATTCAACAGTTGGTGCTGGTATGATTGTATCTTCAGTTATGAATGAATCTGTAAATAAAGAAGAAAAAATAAGAGATTATTCAAAAGCAGAAGTTGAGCTTAATGCATATATTAGAAATAATTTCCCAGAATGGGGATGTAAAGAAATTTAATGGAACATTTTTCAAGGATTAGATAATGGCAAAAGAGAGTGCAGCTCAAAGAGTAGAGCGAATAAAAAAAGAGAAGAATGGATTAGATGTATTAAAAGATATATATGTCTACGCTGTTTTAGGAGAAGAAGTACATCCAGAAGATATTGATAGATTTAAATGGTATGGACTTTACACTCAAAATAGAAATCTTCAAGCAGAAGATGACCCAACTTTATATTTTATGTTAAGAATAAAATTAGAGAGTGGATCTATGAATTTAGAACAACTAAGAGAAGTGTCTGCAATATCTAAAGACTATGCAAGAGGAACAGCAGATTTTACAACTAGACAAGATATTCAACTGCACTATATTCAAGTAAAAGATTTGCCTGAAATATTTAGAAGGTTAAATGAAGTTGGATTATCAACAATTTTTGCAGCTGGAGATGTTCCAAGGAATGTAACTACATGTGCAGTTTCAGGGATTGACCATGATGAACTTTATGATGTACGACCAATTGTTGAAAAAGTAAATGATTATCTAAGAGGAAATAAAAACTTATCAAATTTACCAAGAAAATATAAAATTGGTATTAGTGCTTGTCATAAACACTGTATGGGACATGAGATACAAGATTTATCTTTTACTGCTGTTCCATGTGATTGTAGTGACAAAGTACTTTTTGATGTAAGTGTTGGAGGAGGATTAGCTTCAAATAAACAAATTGCTACGCACATGGGATTTGTAACACCTTCTCAAATCTTACCAATAGTAAAAGCTGTTAGTACAATATATAGAGACCATGGATTAAGAGAAAATAGAAGAAAAGCAAGACTTGGGCATCTAATTGATGAGTGGGGAATTGAAAAATTCAAAGAAGAAGTAATTGCTAGATCAAAAGTTGCCATAAAAGAAGAAAAAATAATGGAGTATACTCCTTATGCAAAAAGAGAACATTTTGGTATTCATGATTCTAAAGAAAAAGCAAAATCATATATAGGTTGTGCTATAAATGGTGGACATATTGGTTCGCAAGGATTAGAAGACTTAGCAAATATTTTAGAAAAGCATGGTGCAACAACTATTAAAACTACAACTACACAAAATTTTGTAGTAAAAGATGTACCTACTAAAAGTGCTGAAGAACTTGCCCAAGAGTTAAAAACAATTGGAGTTGATGCCTTTCCAAGTCCTTTTAAAGCAAGAACTCTTTCATGTACAGGATTAAACTTTTGTAAGTTTGCTATTTCAGAGACTAAAGACAAAGCAATTTCACTTGCAGAACATTTAGAGAAAAAGTTTCCTGATTTTAATGAGACAGTTTCTATATCTGTAAATGGTTGTCCAAACTCTTGTGCTCATCCACATGTAGTTGATATAGGTTTACTTGGACTAAAAGTAAAAAATAAAGAAGGAATTACAGTTCCTGGATTTGAACTTATTTTAGGTGGAAATCTAGAAGGAAGTAAATCTAACTTTGGAGAAAAAGTAAAAATCAAATTTTTACCAGAAGAAGCTGAAGGTATTTTAGAAAATATTATTCAAAAATATATAGCTAGTGGTGAAAATGATCTAAATAAATTTTTAAAAGAGAGAATAAATGACGAAGAATTTGTTTCGTCCCTTCATTAATCAGCATACGGATAAACTTCAATACTTAAAGTATGGAACAATAGGTAAGCACAAAAGTGCTTACTTTGACTATACAGCTTCAGGATTAGCATTTAGGCCTATTGAAAATCGTATTTACGATATGTTAACAACATATGCAAATACACACTCAAAAGAGTCAGGTATGGCTAATCAAACAAATACTTATTATGAAGAAGCATTAACTAATCTAAAAAAATCTTTAGAATTAAATGATGAATTTGAAATAATCCCCAGCGGCTGTGGCTCAACTGCTGCAATAAAAAGGTTTCAAGAATTATTAGGGCTTTATATTCCACCTGCTACAAAAAGAAGATTAAAAATAAATATTGATAAATCAACTCTTCCTCTTGTAATTGTTGGACCTTATGAGCATCACTCAAATGAAATAAGTTATAGAGAAGCTATGTGTGAAACAGCTAGAATTGGACTTACAAATGAGGGATTAGTAGATTTAGAAGAGCTTGAAAAGATTTTAAAAGAAAATCAACACAGAGAACTTATAGGTTCATTTTGTGTAGCTTCAAATGTTACTGGAATAGTAACTTGTTACAAAGAAATTTCTAAAATGCTTAGAAAATATAATGCTATAGTATCCCTTGATGCAGCAGCTTCATCTTCATATATGAATATAGACTGTAATTATTTTGATGTAATGTATGTATCTCCTCACAAACTTTTAGGAGGACCTGGTTCTTGTGGCTTACTTATTATAAAAAAAGATTTAATAGACCCTAGTTTATCTCCTACTTTTGCAGGAGGAGGCACAGTTACTTATGTAAATAAATCTACAGTTGAATATGAAAAAGATATAAGAGCAAGGGAAACAGCAGGAACTCCAGGAATCATTCAAGTGATAAAAGCAAGTTTAGCTTATCAACTAAGAAATGAAATAGGTTTTAATTTTATATTAAAAAGAAAAGATGAATTATTAGAATATTTTTTAAAAGAAGCACAAAATATACCAAATATAATCATTTATGGAAATAAAACATCATATAACATTGGAATTGTTTCATTTAATATTAAAGATTTAGACCCTTATAAAATATGCGAAAAAATTTCTACTAATAATGGGATTCAAACTAGAGCTGGATGTTCATGTGCAGGACCATATGGTCATGACTTATTGCACTTTAATAATAAAGATGAATTAAATAAAAAACCCGGATGGATAAGAGTTTCTATTCACTACACTCAAACAAAAGAAGAAATAGATGAGCTAATAAAAGCTCTTAAGAACGCTATCTAATAAAAACAATTTCAAAATATAATTTAATTGTAATTGCTTTGTAACTTATAAAATATAAAATCCTGAATAATGATTCAAATTTAGGAGTAAGATATGAAAAACAAAGTAATTACAGCTTCAGTTATTGCAGCATCTGTTCTATTTTCAGCATGTGCTACAAAATCAAATATGGTTAACTCAACAACTCAACATAGCATCAAGTTCAATGAAGTTCCAGTTCCCTTAACAGATAGTGAAAAAAGAAAGATTGTTGCTTCAAGCCAAATTGAAGTTGATGGACAACAAACTAATATTGGCTATAACACTATTATAAGAAGTGGTGATAAAGTTGGGAATGGTATCTTTGGTCTTTTATATGACAAAGAAGGAAATCCAGTAAGACAAAAAGATGGTTCTTTAAAAATCTCAAACTCAAATGACTTTGCTTCTCTTTTACCAGTAGGTGAAAAACTTTTTATGGTATCACACTTTGAAAGTAGACCAGCTGCTATGTATATCACAGAGTTAAACCAAGCAAAAGATGGAAAATTAACAGCTGTAAATACTAGAAATATTGATTTTGCCAAAGTAAATGGACTTTGGGTTCCTTGTGCAGGAAGTGTAACTCCTTGGCATACACATTTAGGTAGCGAAGAGTATGAACCCGATGCAAGAAAAGTTGCAGCTGATGGTTCAATTGATGATTATTATGCTCCTATGGCAGAGTATTTCGGTGGAGATTTAAAATCATTAAATGTTTATGATTATGGTTGGTCTCCTGAAATAACTGTTTTAAATGAAAAAGGTGATGTAAAAGTTGAAAAACATTATTCAATGGGTAGATTTGCTCATGAATTAGCTTATGTTATGCCAGATGAAAAGACAGTATATTTATCAGATGATGGAACAAATGTTGCCTTATATATGTTTATAGCTGATAAAGCAAAAGATTTAAGTTCAGGTACACTATATGCTGCAAAATGGGATCAAACAAGTAATATAGGTGCTGGAAGTGCAAATATAAGATGGGTAAATTTAGGTCATGTAAGTGATGACTATGTAAAAGCTGGATTGGATCAAAAATTAACTTTTAATGATTTATTCGAAACATCTGATTCTCCTAAAGAAGGATTTACTTCAATAAATACAACAATGGGGCAAGAGTACTTAAAAATCAAACCAGGTATGGAAAAATTAGCTTCAAGAATGGAATCTAGAAGATATGCAGCAATGAAAGGTGCAACTACTGAATTTAGAAAAATGGAAGGTATCACTTACAATCCAAATGAAAATAAAGTATATCTATCAATCTCTGAGATAGCAAAAGGGATGGAAGATAACATGAAAAGTGGTAAGTCAAATGACAAGTATGACAAAGGTGGAAATAATGATATTAGAATTAACTACAACAAATGTGGTGCAGTATATGAATTAAACCTTGCACATGAAGATGATATTCAATCTGCAAAAGATGGTTCGTATATTAATTCTAATTATGTTGTAAAGAGTATGACTGGATTAGTTGCAGGTGAAAAAAATAAAGGAACGGGTGAGTTAGCAAAAGCAAATAAATGTTCTCTTGATGGATTAGCAAATCCTGATAATATTACTTTTATTCCTAATACAAATACTTTAATAATCGGTGAAGATACAGGTTCAGGTCATCAAAATGACTTTATTTGGTCTTATAACTTAGGGGAGAAAAAACTAACTAGGATCTTAACTTCTCCATATGGTTCTGAAACAACTTCTCCGTATTATTACAACAATATTGGTGGGCACGGTTATTTAATGGCAGTTATCCAACATCCATATGGTGAAGGTGATGCGATTACAAAAGAAGAAAATATGCCATCAACTGCTAAATCAGTTGGCGATATGAAAGCTTATACAGGTTATGTAGGACCACTTCCTGTGATTTCTAAATAAATTCAAGCATGAAAAGACTTATACTTTTAATTACAGCACTTCTAAGTGCTGTAATGCTTCAAGCAAATAAAGTTGATTTAAAAGACTCTTTTATTCATAATTCAACAGCCTATATTTCAAGCCAATGTTATACTAAAACAAATCACGAAAAAGATGAAAATATCCTAAGCAATCCTTGTTATTCTTGTCATAGTAAAAATAAAGAACCAAATTTTGCTTCTTATGACTCTGATTTACAAGAAGCATATGATTTTCCTGAAGTGGCATTAAATAATCCTTGGATAAACCTATTTAAAGATAGAACTAAAGAAGTTAGTAATATTTCAGATAACGAAATTATAAAATACATTAGAGAAGATAATTATAAAAATAAGAATAATCAACTAATTCTTTCTCAAAAATTAAAAAATATTTCAAAAGAATGGGATGCGAATAATAATGGTAAATGGGATGGATATATTCCTGATTGTTTTTATAATTTTGATAAAGAAGGCTTTGATAGAAAGCCAAATGGAGAAATTACAGGGTGGAGAGCATTTGCTTATTATCCATTCTTAGGAACCTTTTGGCCAACAAATGGAAGTACGGATGATGTACTCATTCGTTTACCAGAAATCTTTTGGAAAGATAAAAATGGTAATTTTGATTTAGAAGTTTATAAGATAAATCTCTCTATTGTAGAAAGTCTTTTAAAACAAAAAACTATCTCAACTGAAAAAATTGATGAAAGAAAATATGCTATTGATTTAAATAAAGATGGGAAAATAGACATTACAAATACAATTGTATATAAATGGACTATTCCAGATTATGATATTTCATCAAATACCCTAAGAAACTTTTCTATGAGTTATGTGGGACTTGCTAAAAATGCATTATTAAAAAATAAACTCCACATGGCACCCGGTCTTTATCCTACAGGAACAGAATTTTTACACTCTGTTAGATATTTAGATATAAACAAAGATTCTTCTATAATAATGTCTTCTAGAATGAAAGAACTTCGATATACAAAAAAGAAATATTGGGCAAGTTATTCAGAACTTCAACAAATAGGAAATGAAGAGATAAAAGACAAAAATGACTTTCCAGATAGAGTTGAACAATATACAGGAAATATCGAAATAGGCTTAAATAATAAAAGAGGTTGGTATTATCAAGGTTTCATTGAAGATGAAAAAGGTGATTTAAGACCCCAAAACCAAGAAGAAACACTTTTTTGCATCGGTTGTCATAGTAATACAGGAGCAATTGCTGATTCTACATTTGTTTTTCAAAGAAAATTTGAAAATGACCCTTATGCAAATGGCTGGTATCATTGGAGTCAAAAAGGATTAAAAAATGTTCCTGATAAAAAGCTTGCTAATGGGGAGACAGAATATGCAAGATACCTAAGACTAAACAATGCAGGTGATGAATTTAGAGCAAATAAAGAAGTTATGAATAAATTCTTTCACAAAGATTGGGAAAATAAAAAAGGTAAAATAGAAAAAGATTTAATTTCACGACTTGAAAATCCAAATATAGTACCAAATCAAGATTGGAAACTTAAAAAAGAAGCAATTAATAAACTTAAAAAAGATATCACATATTTAATTATACCAAGTAAAAAAAGAGCCTTAGAACTAAACAAAGCATATAAAGTGATTGTAGATGAACAAAGTTTCATTTATGGAAGAGATGCCCATATAAAACCTGTGACAAATGTGCATAAAGAAATAACACAAGGTCAATCTACAAATCTTCAAAAGGTAATAAATTGATTGATTCTATTTTTAATTATATAGTCAAATGGCAACAAACATTAAATATAACTATTTCTGATTATTTTGACTTATTAGATAATGGAGATAATACTATTATTATCTCCATTTTATTCATATCTTTTCTTTATGGTCTTATACATGCCTTAGGGCCAGGTCATGGAAAGATGGTAATTGCAAGTTATTTTATTGCTAAGGGTTCCAAGATAAGTGAAGCTTTAAAAGTAGGTTTTTTAACCTCAATTATACATACTTTATCTGCTTTAGTTATTACAGCATTTTTATATTTATTTTTTCAAAACGCCTTAAGTAGTTATTTTCAAACAATAAACACACATATGTACAAAATATCAGCTGTTTTTATAATATTCATTGCCTGTTACTTGCTCTATGAGAGCCTGAAAGATAGACATATAAAAGAAAAGATGAAACCTTTAGCGAATAAAAATATACTTTCTGTTGCTTTTTCAATTGGTCTTGTTCCTTGTCCTGGAGTTATGACAATAGTATTATATTCTATGATTTTGGGATATATCAGTTTAGGTATTTTTAGTGCTATTACTATGAGTATAGGTATGGGCTTAACTATCTCTTTGTTTGGGGTTCTTGCCTCATCAATAAAAAAATCCAAATATTCAAATTATCAAGCTGTTATTAATATTACAACTTATGTAGGTATTTCGCTACTATTTATTTTAGGATTTTTTTTATTATTATGAAAAAATTACTTTCTCTTATATTTTTATATAATATTGCCTTTGCCCATCCACACTATTTTATTGATGTAGATTTAAAAATAAATGCAAATAAAATATACCATCAATGGCAGTTTGACAGAATCAATTCTAAAATACTTCTATTTAATTTTGATAAAAATAGAAATAATATTTTTGAAAAGAATGAAAGTATAGACTTTTATAAGACAATACTAACTCCCATAAAAAAAGATAATTTTCATCTTTTTATAGACTCAAATACAATAGAGTATAAATTTAAAAAACTCAATGACTTTAAAATATCTTATACAAACAAAAGATTAACAATAAACTTCACCACTGAACTACAAAGTTTAAAAGAAACAACCATGTGTACTATCGATTCAAGTGTATACATGGCATTTAAATTAAATAGTGTTGATACAACATTAAAAATACAAACCCAAAAAAGTGAATATGACTTTTGCATAGGAACAATATAATGAAAAAAATAGTATTAATAACCCTACTTCTTTTAGTAAATATGTTTGCACACCCAGTAAGTTATACAATGGATATACAAGGAACATATGACAAAGTAAAAAAAGAGCTCTTCATCACATGTAAAAGTAGTAGTAGAAATAAATGTGGACTATATAATATTCATGTATTTAATAAAAATAAAAAAATACTTTTAGAGAAAAAATTTCCTTTTTTAAAAAAAAGCATTAAAGTGCAACTACAAAATACTCCAGAATTCATGGAGTTTTATTTAAGAGACATTCCTGAACATAAATATATTATTTATGTAAAATAATTTAAGACTTATTAATCTTTACAAGTTATAATCCCATATGAGATTTATATTATTTGCTACCGTTTTTATACTTGTAATGGGATTACTAAGTCTCTTTATCTCAAAAAGATTTATCAAAAAATTAGATATTTCTAAAAAATCAAAACTATTTTTAAATATATTTTTATTGGTTAATTTTTTAGGTGTCGTTGCTTACATGTGTACTAGATACTTAATTTCAGTACCAAATGACTTGTACTTTTTGCTTTCACTTCCTATTGGTGTTATTTTTTTACTTTTTTGTACAACTTTAATGTATGAAGTTCTTTCTCATCTTCCAAAAATTAAAAAAGATGAAAAAAGAAGAGCCTTTATGAAAAAATCAATTGACTTTGGCTCACTTGCTTTTGCCACATCAATTACTGCAAAAGCCATATACAATGCAAAACAATCTTATATTGAAAAGGTAAATGTCAAAATTCCTAATTTAAAAAAACCATATAATGTAGTTCAATTAAGTGATGTACATATTGGAGGATTGATAGATCAAGATTTTATTAAAAATATTGTTTATAAAGTAAATAAACTAAATCCTGATGCAGTTTTTATAACAGGAGATTTAGTAGATACAAATATCAAATTTGCAAAAAATGCAATTGATGAACTCAAAAACTTAAAATCAAAATATGGCACATACTTTATAGTTGGGAATCATGAATATTTTCATGGTGTAGAAGAGATAATCACATATTTAAAATCTATAAATATTAGTGTTTTAGAAAATGAGAATGTATATATTGGAAAAGAAAATCAAGGCTTTAATTTAGCAGGTGTTTATGATATATTTGGATATAGAGCAAATAAGTTTGCCCCAGATATTAAAAAAGCTTTAGTAAATGTAAAAGATTCTCCCACAATTTTATTAGCCCACCAACCTAAATATATCAATGAACTTGATAACCAAAATATTGACTTGGTCTTAAGTGGGCACACTCATGGAGGGCAAATAGTTCCTTTTAATTTATTAGTTAGACTTGAACAACCCTACATAAAAGGTCTTCATCAACATAATTCTAAAACTCAAATATATGTTAGCAAAGGGACAGGCTTTTGGGGTCCACCTATGAGACTAGGTGCTAGTTCTGAAATTACTTACCTTAAAATTACTTCTTAATCACTTTTAATTATATATTTATTTTAAATATAATATTAATAATATAGATATCATTATAATAACAAATTAAATTATTGTTATCTTAAAGTAAATTATTACTTTTTGATATTTACTAACAACTAAAATATGTTATACTAATCTTAAATATTACTTTTAAAGGATTTCAAATGAATAATAAAGAGATATTATTGAACTCTACTTCTTTTATTGTTTCAGAAACTGACGAGATGGGTATTATTAGATATGCAAATGATGAGTTTTGCGATGTTAGTGAATATACTTTAGAAGAACTTATTGGGCAACCACACAACTTACTTAGACATAAAGATATGCCCAAATCAACATTTGAAGATTTGTGGAAAACCATTCAAGAGGGCAAAATATGGAAAGGTTTTGTAAAAAACAGAACTAAAAACGATAATTTTTATTGGGTCTATTCTACTGTATATCCACTTACTTTAAGTGATGGCAGTAAAGGTTATATGTCATGCAGAAAAGTTGCATCAAGAAATGAAATAGAAAAAGCTACAAAGCTTTATAGCACAATGAAATAAGGAAATTCTATGAATATTATAGAAAATAGCTCAATTAAAAAAAGACTCTTTTTAATCTTTATTGTTCCTCTTGTTGCAATTATTTTTTTATCTTCTTTAGTTATTTTTGAACATTATCAAGATTATAAAAACTATCAAAAACTAGAAATAATGATGAATCTTAATTCAAATATATCACAAGTTCTTCATGAACTACAAAAGGAAAGAGGAGCAAGTGCTGGATATATTGGAAGTAAAGGTGAGAAATTTTCTGACATACTAAAAAATCAAAGATTATCTACTAATAATAAAATTAAAGATTTAGAAAATTTTATAAAAGATAATAATATTATACAACTTTCAGAAGCAGAAGCTAAAAATGAAATAAACAAGATTTTTCAGGACTTGGATAAAATTAGTTCTATAAGATCAAATGTCAATGAATTTAAAATTGCTCTAAAAGATGCTGTTAATTATTACTCAAATATAAATTCATCTTTACTTCATTTGACAACATACTCATTTAAAAATTCAAAAGATGCAGACCTTTCAAGCCAAGCAATGGCATATTATGAGTTTTTAGAAGCAAAAGAATTAGCAGGATTAGAACGAGCAATTGGTTCTGCAATATTTGGTTCGCAGGAAATAGATATTAACTTAAAGAGTAAATTTATTTCATTAATTGCTATGCAAAAAACATACATTAGCGAATTTCGTAATTTTGCTAATAAAAAAATACTAATGATTGAAAAAGAGACTTTAGATAAAAATGTTGTAGATGAAGTAAATAAAATGCGTGAAATAATTACTACAAATATAGCAGGTAGTCATACTGAAGTTGAACCAACTTTTTGGTTTAAGACTATAACAAAAAAAATAAATCTTCTTAAACAAACTGATGATTTAATAGCAAAAGAGATACTAAAAGAAACTATAGAAAAAAAATCTAAGATATTCAATACCTTTATTTTATATGTTGCCCTTGTATTGATTATAGTATTAATTACAACTTTCCTTGGAGTATATATAAGTAAAACAATTAAAGATGCTGTTTTAAAAATTAGAGAAGGTATTAAAGAATTCTTTGATTTTATGAATAGAAAAGCAAACATAGTAAATGAAATTGATAT
>NZ_PDJV01000015.1 GCF_004116465.1 Arcobacter sp. F2176 | reverse complement strand
TGTTTCTATTCCTGTTACATTGTAATTAATTTCATTTAATACTCACTTCATACCCATTGCTAAAAGTGTTTCATCCTCTACAATTAAAATATTTATATCTTTTTGTGTTAAATTTGGAATTTTTGTCAATTTTCTTCCTAAAGTTATTTCATTGTCATTTCTATTGGTTATGATACTCAGTATCAATTTAAAAGGAGATTAAATGATTTTTTCTAAAAAATCGTTACTATCATTTGCAACAATAATTGCATTAAGTAATACTTTGCTTGCAAGTGACAAAATAAATGAAGACAGTACCTCATTGGGTTCAGTTGATGTTGTATCAAATAGTGATGATGTAACAGAGCATAGTAATTCATATACTATAGGTTCAATGTCTTCTGCAACAAAAATGAATCTTTCAATCTTGGATACTCCTCAAAGTGTATCTGTTATAACGCAACAGCAAATGAGAGATTTTGATTTAAATACAATAAATGAAGTATTAAATAATACTACAGGAATAGAAGTAGAACAGTTAGAAAGTGATAGAACAAGATATACATCAAGAGGTTTTAATATTACTAATTTTTTAGTAGATGGAGTAGGTTCTAGCAATAATGGCTATATTTATGGTGATATGGATATGTTTCTTTATGATCATATTGAAGTTACAAGGGGAGCAACTGGACTTACAAGTAATCATGGAGATCCTTCTGCTACTATTAATATGGTTAGAAAAAGACCTACAAAAGAATTTCAAGCAAGTACAAAATTATCAGGTGGCTCTTGGAACAAAAGAAGAATAGAAGGTGATATTTCAGGGGCTTTAAATGAATCAAAAACTGTAAGAGCAAGAGTCTTAGCAGCTTATGAAAAAGCAGATTCATATTTGGATAGAAGAGATACTAAAGCAACAGTATTATCAACAATGATTGATGGAGATATTAATGACAATAATACCTTGACATTTGGATTAACAAGAGTTGAAGATAAAAACAATGGTTCTCAACATGGAGGATTTGATAGTCGTGAATTACAAGAAAAGAAATATGACATATCTGTAAATCCAAGTTCAGATTGGTCATATCGAAATACTACTACAACTAATGCTTTTTTAGAATTAGAGTCTATATTATCAGATAAATGGAAGCTAAAATCAACTTATTCTTATAATAAAAATGAACAAGATAATGATGTGGCAAATTTAGATCCAGGTAAAGTTTGGGCTAATATATATGCTGATGATGAATACAAAACAAATTCATTAGATTTTACTTTAAATGGAGCATATTCTTTATTTGACAGAGAGCATGAAATTGTTTTAAATACAAATTATACTAAACAAAAATATAAAGGGAAAGGATTAAGAGAAGTAACAAAATATCCTATAAATTTAAGTACATGGGATGGTTCAACGCCTCCTAGAAATTATGACCCTTCAACAGTTGAAAATACAGATTATACACAAAAAGAGTTATCTTTTACAGCAGCTACAAATTTTCATATAGTTGATAATTTTAGTTTATTAGTTGGTAGTAAAATAGCAAATTTTGAAGAAGAAGGAATGGCGTGGAATGGAGCATATAGTAAAAAAGACACTTCAGTTTTAACTCCTTATCTTTCTTTAGTTTATAAAATAACAGATGATATATCTACTTATGTAAGTTATACAACAACATATAATCCTCAAAATAATAGTGATGAAGGTGGAACACAATTAGATGCAGAAGAGGGTATTAATTATGAAGTTGGATTTAAATCTTCATTTTTTGATGGAGCATTAAATAGTTCTTTTGCTTTATTTAAAACAGAAAAAGAAAATGTTGCAGAAGAAGCTGGTAAACGAGCTAATGGTGATAGTTATTATAAAGCCATAGATGGAGTTACAAGCAAAGGATTTGAAATAGAAGTTTCTGGTGATATTAATGATACTATAAACACTTCTATTGGTTATACAAACCTTTCTATTAAAGATGCTAACAAAAAAGATGTTACAAGATATATTCCACGAAGAATGTTAAATGCTTCGCTTACTTATTCTCCTAAAGAAATTGCAGGTTTAAAAGTTGGTATATCAGCAAATTGGAAAAGTAAAGCGCATGATAGAAAATATGAAGATGTATCACAAAAAAGTTATACAATTTATAATCTAATGTCAAGTTACAAAATCAATAAAAATACAAATATATCTTTTAATGTAAATAATGTAACTGATGAAAGATATTTTTCTTCTTTAATGAAAGGTGGATATACAATGTATGGAGCACCAAGAAGTTATGGAGTGTCACTTGAATATAGATTCTAGAAAAATAAAAAGAAGTTTTATCTTCTCTTTGATTTGCATTGTATTTCTTAGTTCATCATTATTTGCACTATCAAAACCTATTGTTTTAGAAGAGAAAATAAAAGCAAATAAAGAAGTTTTATTTCCTTTGGATTTAAAAAAAGATTCATATGTAACAGGTAGTTTTACCTTAACTACTAAAGTTGATAGGGTTGAATTATTGGATAATAATAAACATTTTGTACGAAGATTAGATCAACCAAATAAACTTCAAAATAGATTAATATTTGTGACAAATGAGTCTGGAAAATATTATATAAATTTAAAAAATAAGTCAAAAGATAATACTTTTAAATTAAGCATAAATAAAGTTCTACCTGTAAAATTCAAAGAGAATAAAAAAGTAGAAATAATAAGTGAAATAATCAAAAAAGAAAAAAAGAATCTTTTAACAAATAAAGATACAAAAAAGTTTTGGGAACAAGTTAAAAAATTAGGAACACCATTAGTGGAACCAATAAATGAAAATGAGTCTATCTTAACATTTTTATATCAAGGTGCAAAACACAATGTAAGATTATTTGGTGGACCAACACATGACCATGTATATTTTGATAGATTAGGAAATAGTGATATTTGGTTTAAAAGTTTTGTAGTTAAAAATGGCATTAGAATGTCATATCAAATTGCCCCTGATGTACCTGTTCTTGATGGAAATAGTAGAGAAAATAGAATGGCTATTTTAGCAACATCTCAAATGGATCCTCTAAATAAGCACCCTTATAAGATGTCAAAAGATTTGAACTTAGATAAGTATATGACTAATTCAACTTTTGAAATAAAGAATAAAGAATATAAAGACTGGGGAGTAAAATCAAATAGTTTGAAAGGTTCATTAAATAATTATAAAATAAAAAGTAAAATATTAAATAATACTAGAAATATTACTATTTATAAACCTTCAAACTTTGATTCAAAAAAAGATTATAAACTTCTTTTTGTATTTGATGGAGTTGAATATCAAGTAAAAGTTGATACACCTACTATTCTTGATAATTTAATCTATAAAAATAAAATCAAGCCAACAATTGCTGTTTTTATTGATAATCCAACGAGAAACTCAAGAGCAGAAGAATTGCCTTCAAATAAAAAGTTTGCAGATTTTATGGCAAAAGAATTACTACCTTTTGTTGAAGCAAAAACAAATATGAAATTTAAAGCAAAAGATACAACTTTGACAGGTTCTAGTTATGGTGGTTTAGCTTCTGCTTTTGTTGCTTATACTTATCCCCAATATTTTGGAAATGTTTTAAGTCAGTCAGGTTCTTTTTGGAAAGATTCTAACAATGACCCTGAACCAGAATGGTTAACACGACAAATTGCTAAAAGTAAAAAGAAAGATATCAGATTTTATTTAAATGCTGGTGTTTATGAGACAGGATATTTTTCAATAGATATTTTAGAAAGTAATAGACACTTAAGAACAGTACTTGAATCAAAAGGTTATGATTTTATATATAAAGAGTTCCAAAATGGGCATGATTACTATGCTTGGAAAGTTAATTTAGCTGATGGTTTAATATCTTTATCAAAAGATTAGATTAAATAAAAAGAGATAAAAGAGACCTTTTAAGAGGGCTCTTTATCATACTATTTAGCTGAATATAGTAAGTCTTCAAGCCACTTTGTAGCATCTTCTATATTTTCAAATCTTTTAGATTTTGCAACTTGGTCTTGTCCCTCATAAAATCTAACTCTAATTCCATCTTCAACATGATCAATCTTAGTTCTAGTGATCTTATCTAGATTTAAATGTACTCTTTCATTTAACTTTATAAACATTTTTTTCCTTTTGGTAAACTATTTTTTATAATTATACATAGTTATATATTAAATCCAACAAATATTTTCAGTAGAGATATTTATATAAATCTTATCCCCTGGCAATAATCTTTGTGTTTCCATATCTTTTCTAGAAATTTTACAATTAAAAGGAATACTTGCAATAAAAAACTCAATTAAAAGTAAATCTCCATCTTCTTGTTGATGTATTGAGTTAATAACCCCTTTTAATGTTTCATCTGTAATCATATGTTCACAATCTGTTCTACATATTTTTATGTAATCAGAATTTATCATTACAACAGAATCTCTTTTTTTATCAAATGAATTTTTAATAGTTAACTTTTGTCCATCACTAAAATTTTTCACTAGATTTAAATCTTCATCTTTTTCCCAAGGTGAAAAAAGAAGATTAACACTACCACTTTCCACTACATTTCCCTGAAAAAGAGCTATTTTTTTATCACAAATATTATTTAACCAATGGTTGTCATGACTTGAGATTAAGATAGTTGTATGCCATTTTTGTTTTGCTGATAATATTGCTTCTTTTATAAGTTGTGCTGAATTTGTGTCTACTCCTGAGGTTGGTTCATCAAGTATCAAAACTTTTGGCTTTAATATAAGTCTTGCAGCTAAAGCAACTCTTTGTGCTTCTCCCCCTGATAATTGACTCCACTTTCGTGTACTAAACGAACTTTCAAGTCCAACTAAAGATAAAGCTTCATTTACCTTTTTTTCTAAATTTTCTGTTTGGTCTCTAAGTCTTAGTCCATAAGCGACATTTTCAAAAACAGTTCTTTTTAAAAGGTATGGATTTTGAGGTACCATTACAATATCTTTTTTGGTTTCCACATCAATCTTGTTATTTATAATACCATTAAAAAAGATATTTCCACTACTTGGCTTATCAATAAAAGATAAAAGAGAAAATAGTGTAGACTTTCCACTTCCATTTGGTCCAAAGAATCCTATTATTTGATTATCATTTAGTTTTAGATTCTCAATGTAAAGTACTTTTTTATTTTCATAATATTGCTCAATATTTTGAAGTTCATATAAGTGTCTCATTGAGTCCATTTCCTTTTCAATTGAGATAGTGCTATATTTACAATTAATGCAACTGCAAATAGAACTAATCCAAGTGCAATACCTGTTACAAACTCACCTTTACCCGTTTCTAAAGCAATTGCAGTTGTTACTGTTCTAGTGTGGTATTTGATATTACCACCAACCATCATAGAAATACCTATTTCTGTAATAATTCTTCCATAAGCTGTCATTGCTGCTGTCATAATTCCAAATCTTGCTTCAACAAGTGTTGCAGTTAATATTTGAAAAGAGTTTGCACCAAGTCCTTTAAGAGAGGTATAAAGTCTTTTATCTACTGCTTCGACTTGTGTTGCAGTTAAAGCTATAATAATAGGCAAACCAAGAACTATTTGACCAATTATTATGGCTTTTTGTGAAAAAAGAAGACCATATTCCCCAAATGGACCAACACGAGAAAGCATTGTATATGCAACTAATCCAATTACAACAGTTGGTAATGCCAAAAGGGTATCCACTATAGTTCTAATAACTGCTTTTCCAAAAAAGTTGTAATACCCAAGGGCAAAGCCCAAAGGTAAGCCTATTAGTAAACTAATAAATAAAGACCAAGATGATACAGTTATTGTTGTACTAATAGCAGAGTAAACACTTTCGTTTCCTGCTACTAGTAACTCTACTGCCTCTTTGAAACCATCACGGAATAGATTCATTCTACTTTTTAACCCTTACTTTAATTTATTTATCTGCATTAGGAATAAACAGTGCTTGTCCTAATAATCTAAAATCAGCGATTACTTTTTGAGTTTCAGGTTTAGTTACCCAACTTGTGAATTCTGTTGCAAGTTCTGGTTTAACATTTGGACATTTTTCTTTGTTGATTGTTATAACTGAGTATTGGTTAAATAAAGTTTTATTACCTTCAACTACAACTTTCATTGTATTTTTATCACCTGTTTGTGACATATATTTAATCCAAGTTCCTCTATCTGTCATTGTATATCCATTTTTTTCAGCAGCCATATTGATAGTTCTTAACATACCTTGACCTGTTTGTACATACCAATTTGATTCAGCTTTTGCATCAACATTTGCATTTTTCCATAAAGATAACTCTTTTTTATTTGTACCTGAGTTGTCTCCTCTTGAAAAGAATTTTGCTTCTTTTGTTTTTATAACATTAAGTGCATTAGCAGGATCCATACCTGATACTTGTGCTGGATCAGATTTTGGTCCAATAATTACAAAGTCATTGTACATAACTTGTTTTCTATTAATTCCATACCCAGTAGCTACAAATTTTTTCTCACTAGCAGGTGCATGTACAAATAATACATCAACATCGCAGTTGCTTCCCATTTTAAGTGCTTTACCAGTTCCTGTTGCAACCCATTTTAGTGTTGTACCTGTGTCTTTAGCAAATTTTGGAGCTAAATAATCTAAAAGTCCTGTATTATCTGTACTTGTTGTTGTAGCCATCATAAGTGAATCTTTTGCAAATAATGAAGATGCTATAATCGCGCTTAATCCTAGTGTAAATAATGTTTTTTTAATCATATTGTTTCCTTTTTAGTTAAATATATTAATTTGTGTATTTTGTAATTTTTTATTGAATTCTATTACTTTAATCTCTTGATTTTCACTTATTAATGATGTGGAATCATTAGTAACTAAAATTGTGTTACTCTCATAAAGTGCTGTAATCATTCCTGATCCATATTTGTTGTTTCTTGTCACATAAAACTTCGCATTTTTAATCGTTCCTAATACTATATTTACCCTCCCTTTTTTAGTTTTAAATTCTGTTTTATTTTCAGCTTTTGATATATCATGGTAGTATTCATTTGCTCCTTGTAGTTTTTTTAACATAGGAATTACAAATAAATATATATTTACCATTGCTGTAAGTGGATTACCTGGCAAACAAATCACTACTGTTTTATCCATTTTTCCCATCATAATAGGTCTACCTGGTTTTATATTTACACCATGAAAAGCTGTTTCTAAACCATTTTGTAAGAATGCCTCTCCTACAAAATCAGCATCCCCCATTGAAATACCGCCTGTTGTAATTATTACATCATAGCTTTTTAGATTACTGATATATTCTTTTGATTTTTCTAAGTTGTCAGGAACTACACCACAATAAGTGGCATCAAATCCTTTTTCTTTTAGTTGAGAAATTAAAGCAAAAGAGTTACAGTTATATATCTCTTCTTCATCTGCATTTTCCCAAGGTTCTTTTATCTCATTTCCTGTTGAAACAATGGCGATAGATATTTTCCTATAAACTTCAACCATAACAATACCTTGAGAAGCTAAAAGAGTAACATGAGATGAATTTATCTCTTCACCTTTAGAAAAAAGAATATTTCCTTCTTTTTGTTCTTCTCCTTTTAATCGTAGGTTTGAGCCTTTTTTTATATCTTGAGGAACGGTAACACTCTCTTTTGTTACATTAGTACAATTTTCTATTGGAATAATAGTATCAGCATCACTTGGAACTTTTGCTCCTGTCATGATTTTATAACATTCATTATCTTTTAATGACTCTTTTACTTTTTCATTTTTATCACCTGCAAAAATCACTTTGTTGATTTTTAATGTTTTGCCTGCATCAGCAAACTTTATAGCAAAGCCATCCATAGCAGAGTTGTCAAAAGAGGGAAGGTTCTTTCTACAAATAATATCTTTTGATATTATTCTTCCTAAAGAAGATGAAAGAGGTACTATCTCCACTTTAGAAATTTTATTTACCAATTCTAAGCTTTTTGAAAAAGCTTCTTCAAAGTCTAAAAAGTTTAATTTTTGATTCATCTATTTTCCTTCATTTAAAACTTTTATTTGTCTATATTTTTTTGCTAGTTTTTTAACTATTATTTCAACTTCTTCTTTAGTATATTTTCTATCAAAACTAAATGAAATAGAGTTTCGGCTAGTTGTTTCATCATATCCCATAGCTTGGATGATTTGTGAAGGTTTTGAAAGACCTAAAGAACAGCCTTCACCATTTGTAATATGTATATTATCTAAGGCTAAGGTTCTTATTAATTCTCTTGCTTTTATTCCTTTAAGTGCAAAATGCAAAGAGTAGGGTAGAGTCAGTTTATTATCTACAAAAAAGTAGATATCATCTTTTAAAACTTCTTTTAGATTTTCTTCAAATAGTTTTTTTGATGTTTCCTCAAAAATTTGATTTTTTAAAGCTTCATATATTAAATCAACTGCTATTGGATTTGTAAAACCTATTGATTTTTCATCAAATAATTCATCATCAAAAAGTATTACTCCATCAAATGAAAAGCCAGTAAGTTTATAACAATCAAAATATATAGCATCACTAGTTCTATCAATAGCTGCACTTGCATTTGAGATTATTTTTGCTTTGGATAAACTTTTTATTTCTTCAAGGTTTATTTTGACAAAAGTATCCATTACATAGGAAGATATAAAAGCAAAATCAATCTTTATATTTGAAATATCTTTTATATTTAATGTGCCATCTTTTTGTAAATTTATCCAAGTTAATTTAAACCCTAATTCTTCAAACTCTTTTCCAGCTTCTACTAAACTTTGTGTTTCACCAACAGAAATAGCTATTTTACCTTTTTTATTTAATTGAATTAATAGGTCTAAAAATCCAGCTTTACAAAAAGAAAAAGTATTTAATCTAGAAAAATTATATTTTCCTAAAAATTCTTTCTCTAAATTTAAGTATTCAATATTATCACTTAGAATATTCAATTTTAATTCATCTCTAATATGGAAATTTTGCATATTATTATATTGCAAAATATTTAGTTTATGCATTTGTATTTTCCTTTGTGCTAATAATTTTATCCTCTTTTAGAATAAAGAGTTCATTAAATCTTTTTTGAGCAAACTCTTTTATATCTTCATCAAGAGTTTTATACAAGTTTACTAATTCTTTAGCTTTTGGGGTTAGTTTAGTACCACTACCTTCCCCTCTACCTTTTTGTGTAATAACTAAATCATCTTCTATATAATTCTCTAAGATTTTTATGTGACTCCATGCTTTTTTGTAATTCATACCTACTTTTTGTGCAGTTTTTGAAATAGAACCTGTTAAGTCAATGTATTCTAAAATTTCAGTTTTCCCACTTCCAAAAATAAGGTTTTTATTATCATCCTCAATCCAAACTTTAACTTTTATGTTCATTTTTTAAACCTTTCTTTTCTCTAAAGCATCCAAGTTGACAATGTGTAACTTCAATATCAGAATTTTTTACAGTAGAACCTACTGTTTTAAGTGTAGATTTTTGTGCTTCATCCCATAAAACTTTGCACTCTAAAGTTTTATGTCCCATATAGTTTTGTTTGATTCTGTTGTATACATTTATATTTGGATCTTTAAATTTTAGCTTTCCAAAAACTCCAAGCTCACAATTTGTAATTTTTATACCTAAGCTTTTTGTAATAGCAGACATCTCCATTGGTTTTCTTCCTATTTTTCTTGCCACTTTAAAAGCTTTTAGACAAGAGAGTTTCCCCTCTTCATCTAAGTTTGTATATAGAAACTCTTTTTGAGTATCATCAAGTTGTATATTTACTTTATCATCTATACTAGACATCTATTCTCCCACTATGAGTATATAAATTCATCTTTTTACCTCTAGCAAAACCAATTAATGTAAGTCCATGTTTATGAGCTGTTTGAACTCCAAGATAAGTTGGGGCTGTTCTTGAAACTATAATTGGGATTTTATGCATAACAGCTTTTGTAACCATTTCTGAACTTAATCTTCCTGATACAAAAAGTATAGACTTTGTTGTATCTAGTTTTTGAAGTTTACATTTCCCCATAACTTTATCAATTGCATTATGTCTTCCAATATCTTCTGCTGTAATAGTTGATCCTTCAAGCAAATAAATCATAGCTTTGTGTACACATCCTGTTAAATTATAAAGTTCACTCTCTTGATAAAACTTTTTAACTTCTGTATAAATAGTTTCAGGTTTTATTTTAAAAGCAGTTTGATTAAAGGGTATTTCTAAACTGCCTTCAATATTGCCAGTGACTCCACCACCACAGCCACTAACCAATGTTTTTTCTTTATATAAGTTTTGTAAAGAATTTTGGTCAATTTTAGCTTTTATGTCAACTCTTAAGCCATCTTTACTTACTTCTAAAACCTCAATATCATCTATACTTGATATAACATTTTCACTCATCAAAAAACCAATTGCATGAGCATCTTGATCTTTTGGTATAGTCATCATTGATATGGCTTTTTCTCCATTTAAAAATAGATTGAGACGTGCTTCTTCTATAGTCACATCTTCGAATTCATGAGCTTCATTTTCTATAAGTTTGTCAATTATTACTGTTTTTAAATATTTTGTGTTGTCATCCATATCTTTTCCTTAATATGCGAAATATGCATATTTTAAATTATCAAAACTAGTGAATGCTGTTATTCACTAGCTTTGAATATTATACTTTATTTTTTTAATTTTTTATAAAAAATACTATGAAGTATTTCTACTTCTTCTTCTTCTTTATATCCTGTAAACATGCTATGAATAGCACCTTTTATTGCAAATACTGACATGTAAACATGTGTAAAGAATAAAGCTACCATTAACATTCCCATTACATTGTGAAGTATTACGCTAACTCTCAATACATCAATTTGCATAATTCCCCATGATCTTAGTACTGCAATATGAAAATCTTGAAAATACATTATTGCACCTGTGATAATCATTAAAATACCACCAGCTGTACAAGTCCAAAACCACATTTTTTGTCCTGCATTAAATTTTCCTGCAGGAATAGGGTCTTTTCTTTTATTTAGGTATCCACCTAATATCTTAATCCATTGTATATCTGCTGCAATAGGTAACATTTCTTTGAACCACATTATAAGCATTGGAACAACTGCAATTGCAAAAACAATTGTTGAAACAGCATGTAACTCTTTACAAACTCTAACAAATTCTCCACCATGGAAGAAACTTCCAAATACCATTACCAAACCAGTTGGTATTAGCACTAAAAATGATATTCCTGCTAACCAATGTATTGTTCTATGAAAGAGAGTGAAAATAAAAATTTTCTTTCTATCATGTGAAAATATCATAGGTCCAATTATTGTATAATGAATAAAAAATACAACAGGAACACCAAAAGAAATAGCTAAAAATATAACAGAAAAATACTTAGCCTGCAAAATTGTAAAAATCATTGCTAAGTCTAAATTTCCTTCTTTTCCTTGATTTATTATATTAATTAATAAATCTTTCCCATAAATTGCACTATCTGCATTTGCATAAGTTGCAAATAGTAAAATAAAAAATGTCAACAAACTTTTTTTCATGAATCTCTCCTCAAAAATTCAATAAAACTTTAGTCATAAAAAAAATCTTATCAACTTATTAATTCAAATAAATTAAATAGCATAATAATATTTTGTCTTCAAACTATAATAATATAAATTTAATATAAGTAAACAAGCTATTAAGCTTATTTACCTTCTATTTTTAATGTTTTATCTTCCAATAAAACATCGGGTCTTAACTGTTCTAGGTATTCAACTGGTAACTTACCAGTAATAACACCAGGAATGTATCCTTTTACAGATACAAAATAAGAGTAAATGGTCTCAAATGTAAAAAATGAAATAATTGCACTTCCCATAAAATGGAAAAAAAGAATAAATCTTTTTACTTGTATTGTTTGTGCATAAGTTGAAGCATCTGGAAATAAATACCAAATGATAAAACCACTTACAACCAATATTGAACCAAATGCTACAAACATGTAATAATTGATTCTATCCATATGCTTATATTTTCCTCTTAAGAAAATCTTATTCCAAATTTTTCCACTAGGTCTAATAAAATATTTGTGGTCCTTAAAGGCTATTATTGTCATACAAAGCCATATTGGAATCCACCCAAGTCCTATTACCTCATGAGTTGCTCTCATCATTCTTGCGATATATCCACCACCTGTCCAGTTTCCAAATGTAATTGAAAACCCAGTGATAAATAGATAAATCATAAATAAAATATTTAAAAGAATTACAATTCTTTGAAAAATCGAATAAACTTGTATTTTTTCATTTTCTCTTGTAATTTTTGCTTGTTTTCTGCCTTTTGCTACAATGAACATCGTAAGAAATAGAAAAAACTCTACTGTAAAAACTATAGGTAGTAGATGTTGTCTCTCTTCAAATGCTCTTATAACTTCTGGTGCTATGGCGTCATACTTTGGTCCAAATAATCCTACTTCCATTTGTTGATAATGAGTTAAACTCTCAAAAGGAACAACTTGTCCTGTAAAATTACCTTGTGCCATTTGTAATAAAAACTGATATACATAATTTATATCCGCTATCGTTGCTAACCAAAAATACCAATATGTTAAAAGGATGAATAATAAGCCTATTCCTAAATAGGCTTTATATTCACTTAGAAAACTTTTATTTTCCATACGCTTTATCCCAACCATAAGGCATAGACTGTACTCCATGACCAAATGATATTACTCTTTCTCTATAAATGTCTGCGATAGATTCTGAATCACCAACTAATAATGCTTTTGTAGAACACATCGCTGCACATACAGGAACTTTACCTTCAGAAATTCTATTTTGACCGTAAAGTTCTCTTTCGTGTTCACTATTAGTTTCATCAGGACCACCAGCACACATAGTACATTTGTCCATTACACCTTTTGTACCAAATGCCCCATCTTTAGGGAATTGTGGTGCTCCAAAAGGACATGCATATAGACAATATGAACAACCGATACATTTATCTTTATCATGTAAAACGATTCCATCTTCTCTAATATAGAAACAATCTACAGGACAAACTTGTTCACAAGGTGCATCTGTACAGTGCATACAAGCAATAGATAAAGAAAATTCTAAACCTTGCTTACCTTCATTAACTGTTATTACTTTTCTTCTAGAAATCTCAACTGGTAACTCATGCGCTTCGGCACAAGCAACAGAGCAACCATCACAATGAATACATCTGTGTTCATCGCAGTAAAATTTCATTCTTGAAAAATCTACATTATTACTACTCATGTTACTTCTCCTACGCTTGTTCTATCTGACATAATCCACCTTTTGTTTCAGGAATTTGTGTAACAATGTCATAACCGTAGTTAGAAACAGTATTTCCACTTTCCCCAATTGCATAAGGTGCAGTTCCATCAGGATATTTATGTAATAAACTTTCACCTTCCATAACACCAGCAAAGTGTATAGGAATAAATACTCTATCAGGACTAACTGAATAAGAATAGTGAGCTTTTATTTTAATCTTAGTTCCTTGAGGTGAATGAATCCACATCATTGAACCATCTCTAATACCATATCTACCAGCTAAATCTGGATTAATATCACAGAACATCTCTGGACTTAATTTAGCAAGATATTTACTTGCTCTATTTTCCATACCTGCACCATTTAAGTTAACAAGTCTTCCTGTAATTAAGTTAATTGGGAAATCTTTCGCCCAATCTTGCTTACTTTGCTCAGAAATATATCTTGTATCAACTCTCCAGTGATTTGGTTTATCTGCAAAACTTGGATATTCTTTTGTTAAATCTGTTCTTGGTGAATGTAATGGTTCTCTATGTTTAGGAATTTCATCTGCCCATCCCCAAACTTTAGCTCTCGCTTTAGCATTTCCATAAGGAGCAATTCCAGCTTCCATACATTTTTCCGCAATAATATTTGATGTATCAACTTTCCAGTTTTTACCAATTTTAGATTTCTCTTCAGCTGTTAACTTGATTTTTAATACTTCTTCAATATTATCTTTTGTAATTTCTGGGTAACCATCTTTATTATTTGAATCTTTAGGTGCACTTCCTTTACCTGCAAGTAAATCTACACCATCATGTTCTAATCCAAATCTATTTCTGAATCCCATACCACCTTCTTTTACAGATCTGTTTATATTATATAAAACAGGACTTCCAGAATGTGATGTTGTCCAACAAGGCCATGGTAAACCATAGTACTCACCAGTCATTTCTCCATAACCTCTACCTGTAACTTGATCAAACATGTGCCAATTTTTTTGATGTTTTTTCAATCTATCAGCAGTCCAACCAGTTAATCCAATAGTTTTAATTGTTCTTGCTATCTCATTAGTTGCATCTTCAGGCCAAGTAAAGTCTTTACCTTTTCCCATTCCAGCAACAAATTGATCATAGAATCCAAATCTTTTTGCAAGTTCAAATAAAATATCTTGATCTGCTTTACACTCATACATTGGTTCAACAACTTTGTCTCTCCATTGAGCTGATCTATTTGTAGCAGTTAATGAACCTGAAGTCTCAAATTGAGTAGTTGCTGGTAAAATATAAACATCATTTTGTTTATCAGTTATAATAGCACCTTCATTTACAAAAGGATCACAGAACACTGCAATTTCCAAATTATCAATTGCTTCTTTTACTTTTTTTGTTTGAGCTGTTGATGTAATACCATTACCCATAACAACTAAAGCTTTTAATCTTGTACCTGCATTATGAATTGCATCTTCACCTGGATTTTCACCTAAAACACCAGCCCACCATCTAGCTAATGAGAAACCTTTTTTACCCATCCAAGAAGCATCTTTAAATCGACCTTGTAGCCAATCAAAATCTACACCCCAAGCATTAGCAAAATATTTCCATGAACCTTCAGATAAACCATAATATCCTGGTAATGAATCAGCTAAACAACCAAAGTCAGTCGCACCTTGAACATTATCATGACCTCTTAAGATGTTTGTTCCACCACCTTCTAGACCCATGTTTCCAAGAGCAAGTTGTAAGATTGGAGCCATTCTTGTATTTGATGTTCCATTTGAGTGTTGAGTTAAACCCATAGCCCAAATTAATGTTCCTGGCGTACTTTTTGCATATAATTTTGTAATTTGTACAATTAAATCTGCTTTTACACCTGTAACATCTGCAACTCTTTCAATAGGCCAATTCTTAGCTTCTTTCATGATTTCATCCATACCATAAACTCTATCATTAATAAAGTTTTTGTCATGCCAACCATTTTCGAAAATAATTTTTAACATTCCATACATAAATGGAATATCAGTTCCTGGTCTAATTTGTGCATATAAATCTGCTTTTGCAGCAGTTTTAGTAAATCTAGGATCTATTACAATAATTTTTGCGTTATTTCTCTCTTTTGCTTTTAAAAAATGTTGAAATCCAACTGGGTGGTTAACCGCAGGATTCGCTCCAAAAATTATAATCGCTTTTGCGTTTTGAATATCTCCTAAAGAATTTGTCATAGCACCATAACCCCATGTATTTGCCACACCGGCAACTGTTGAGCTATGTCAAATTCTAGCTTGGTGATCTATATTATTAGTTCCAAACATTGCAGCAAATTTTCTGTAATAATAAGCTTGCTCATTATTGAATTTTGCTGAACCTAAAAACATTGTTGAATCTGGTCCATCTTTTTTTCTTAAATCTTCAAGTTTTGAAGCAATACCGTCTAAAGCCTCATCCCAAGTGATTCTTTTCCATTGACCATCTTTTTTCACCATTGGATGTTTAAGTCTAACTTCTGATCTAACCATATCAATCATATCTGCACCTTTACAACAGTGCCCTCCAAGTGATACAGGGTGATCTTGAGCGACTTCTTGTCTTACCCACACACCATTTTGAACTTCTGCTATAACACCACAACCTACAGAACAAGCAGTACAAACGGATTTAACCATTTTTGAACCTGGAAAAGGATTTTTAATCTCTTCTTCAGTTGCTTTTCTTGTAGCTGTAGTACTTGCAAAAGATGATGTCACTCCAAATGCAGTAGCAACTGCAGCCATTTTCATAAATGACCGTCTACCTACTTTTGCATTTAGAGATTCATATGTATTTGCTGACATACTATACCCTTATATACTATCTTGCGTTCTTGTAATATTCTTCCCAAGCCGCAGTTTTTTTGTAAAGAATCTCTTTATTTCTAGATTCTCCCACAACAACACCATTATTACTATCATCTTGACCTGATGATTTGCCAGTAGCAGCCAATACAGTAGTACCTGTAACAGCTACAGCACCCGCAGTAATCATTGCAGTTTTTTTTGCAAATTCTCTTCTGCTTTTTTGCACGACTGACCTCCTTATAGAAATTAAGCCCCTTTATTAAGAGACTTTATAAAAAGAGTTAAACTCTCTTTATAAAATCTCTAAAAAAGGAAAACCTTTTTTAGACTTCTGTTTCAGAAGCAGAGACATTATCTATAGGACAACTCTCTTCTTTTTTTGGCCCTAAAGCTTTAAGAGCTTTGTTTTTTGCTCTTCTTTCTAATTCTGCTTCAGAGATTTCTTCAACTTCAACTTTTTTAATAATTCTTTCTTTTTTAGGTGCTTTTGAAACATCTAAATATAGTCTTTCAAAGGCAATAAATGAGTGTAAAACTATTATTACTTCTTTGAATATTTTCGAACTATTATGTTCAAAAACATCTTTTGCAAACTCTTCTATAAATTCATTTATAATTTCTGCAAAGATACAATGAACAGTATTTTCATACTCTTTTTCACCATTTGCAATTGCATCACATAATGAAGCCATCAATGAAAAAATAAAAGCTACTGAATCTTCATATTCAAAATAGTTTTTTTCATCTCGTCTTAATTTTGTTTTTGCAACGAATTGAATCATTTCAACTCTTTTTTTACCAGATTCAACACCTTCATCATAGTATGATGCAGTTATTCTTACTTTTTTTGTCAAAGGATTATGAAATAAATCATCATACTCTTGAACTAAAGCTACATTAGAAGTAGGATCTAGCATTTCAGAAATATTATTCAATGCTTGACCAGACTCTGCATCTAATGGATTCTCTTTTAAAATATTTATTAATCTAACCAATTCAAAATAGTTTTCACTTTTTGTGCTTACAAAAAAGAAGTTTTCGAATAGATTGTAATAAAGAGCTCTTGCTTTATTTACAGTTTTATTGTCTTGCATCATTTTGTCCTTCATTTTTTTTATCAAAATAACTTTGCATCATTATTTTTGGTTTACAATCAGCACAGCAGTATAAACTTCTCTCCTTTACTGGATCACTTGAGAAAATTGGACCCATTATTCCTGCTATTTTCTCAATTGATTTTGTTGTGGCAAACTCTTTTCCGCACTCAACACAGGCAAAAAGAGTATCTTTTGCTAAGATGTTTTCTTTAAACCAAGTAGGCTCTAAATGAATTACATCTCTTTCAATTGTTAAACAATCAGCTTCTGGGCATGAAACTTCACAGTAACCACATGATGTACATAAACTTGGATTTAATCTTAAAGTATTATCAGTGGCATCTGCTTGTAGTGCATCTACATTACATGCACCAACACAAACTAAACATAATGTACAGTTTGCTTCATTTACTTTTACCAGTCCATAATGTACATGTTCGCCTGTTTTAACAACACCTAAGTTATCTTCACCAACTATTTTTTGTAATCTATGTGAAAAGATTTCTCTTTTTTTAAGTTCATCTTGATTGAAATTAAAATAAGAACCTTCTATAAAAGATACTTCTTCTAATGCAATAATTAGTTCTTCCTCATTTGCTGCAACAATAATTGCATCTTTTGCATATTTTTTTTGATAAATATCATTTAATATTCTAATTGAATCACCAGTTCCTTTTGAGATAAAATCAGTATAAAAGACAACTTGAGAACCTGACATTTGAAGAAGTGTTAAAAGTGTTTCTTCATGTAAGAATTTTTCACCTTCTATTGCAAAAGGTAAAACATCTTCTTTTAATGGAACATCTAAATTATCAAGTTCCATTTTTGAAGGAAGAATTAAAGGATATTTATTTTTAAAGAATTTACTTAATTCATAAATTGATTCTTTATTTGATGGAGCATAATCTAGTGCTCCACTTGGACAAACAGATATACAACCACCACAACCATGACAATCAATCTGTGAAAATTCTAAGGTTTTTGTTTTGTCATCTTTAACAATAGCAACGGTTGGACAAACTTCTTCACATTTGCTACAAATTTCTTCTCTTCTTCCATCATATTGACAGATGTTTTTATCATAAGTAGTAAACTTTTTATATGAGTATGAAGTAATATTATCTTTTAGAGTATTTATTATATTTTCTAATGAAAATTTATTTGGGTCAAAAGTTCCACTTTGTTTTAATCCTTCTTCTTTAGCATCAAACCAAACTATTTGAGAGACATTTAAAGTTACATCTTTCCCTTCATCATCAACTACAACACTTAAGTTTCCAATATGTCCTGATATTGATTTTAATATATCTTCTTTTATATAAAAAAGATTGAAATCTTCATTTAAAGTTTTTGCAACAAAATTATCATGGTCTTCTTTGTTATTAGCTATTAAAAGAATATCTTTTGATATTTCTTGGTCATAAGAAATATCTTGTGCAAAATCATATTTTGTTGCTGCTATTTCATAAAGTTTTGATACATTTTGGATTTTTTCTGATAAGTTATCTTTTGAATTTTTAATGTAAAAATCAACTTCTTTTGCTGTTAATTCACTATTTATAAGGTTTGTATTTGATATTAAAAATGATTTATCTTGAACTTCATTAAGATCAGTAGTTACTAGTATTTCATCACTAACTGGAAACTCAAGTCCATTAGGATTGTAATAAATAAATTCTTGCATAAACTATGCCCTTTGGTAAAATATATTTTACCTAATTTTAGTTATTTACAATTAAATTTAACTTAAAAGGTAAAATATAATTTAACTTTTTAATATTGGGTGTTACTTTATGGTAAAGCTAATTTTTTTAATTATTTTAGTAAACTTTTGCATGATTAAAAGAATTCCTATAATACTATTTATACTTCTTATTTGTTTTTATTATTTTAAAGATGAAGTCTTTACAAAAAATACCATAGTCGTAGGTTCTTCATTGCCTAAAACAGGAATAATTAAATCTTGGGGTGAGTCTGTTATTGTAGGTGCAGATGTTTATTTTAAATATGTCAATGAAAAAAAACTATTAGGTAATAATAAAATAAAGTTTATAACCTATGATGATAAGTATGAACCAGAACTTACTAAGGATAATACTAATAAATTAATTTATGAAGATAAAGTCTTTGCCTTATTTGGTTTTGTTGGTACTCCTACTATTAAAAAAATCTTGCCAATTATTTACGATGAAAATATACCTTTTATTGCTCCTTTTTCCGGAGCATCATTTTTAAGAAATAATCAAAACGAAAATTTCATTAATTTTAGAAGTTCTTATAAAGAAGAGATTGAAGGTTTGCTTTATTATTTACATGATAAAAGAGATTTAAGAAAGATTGCTGTTTTTTACCAAAATGATGATTATGGAGAAGAGGGTTATATTTCACTTTTAAAAAGTTTGAGAAGTAGAAATTTATCTTTAGCAGCAGAAGGTTCTTATAAAAGAAATACTTTATCAATTACACATGCTTTTAATGAGATAAAAGATGCTAAACCAGATGCAATTATTATGATTGGTTCTTATCAAGCCAATGCTTTATTTGTAAAAAAAGCTAAAGCTAATAAAAACTTTAAAAATACAATTTTTTGTAATATCTCATTTGGTGATGCTAATGCAATGGTAAAAGAGTTAAAAAATTATAATTTAGATACTAAAGATTTAATATTTTCTCAAGTTGTTCCTAGCTATACAGATACTTCTATTCCAATAATAAAAGAGTATCAAACTTTAATGAAAAAATATCATCCAGAAGCTGAGTTGGGATTTATTTCTCTTGAATCATTTTTAGCATCTAAAGTTTTAGTTAATGCTATATCTAGAATAAAGGGTGAGAGAACAAGAGAAAAGTTAATTTCTTCTTTACAAAGTACTCCAAGTAATCTTTTAAAAGGTATTCCTTTAAAGTTTAAAGGTTCCCAACTTTTAAATAAAACTTATTTTTTTCAATTCAAAAAAAATAAGTTTGTTGAGATAAAATAATGAAAAATATATTTTCAAAAATAACAAATTATTTTGAAAAGTTAAGCTTTTCATATAAAACTTATTTTTTAATCTTTATTATTGCAAGTGGAATGATTTGTATAGTCTTGTTATCTCAAATCTCTATTTTTATTATAAAGGAAGACTTTGATAAATTTTTTAACAAAAGAACAATCTCTTTAATAAAATTAGAAAATATTAAAGATACTTATGTCATTAATATACAGGATACCCTAAGAGAATTGGATAGTGGAAATCTCAATTTTAAACAAGCCAATGAAGTATTAATTTTGGGAAAACAAATAATTAGAAAGAATTGGGAATTATATAGAATACAAAGTGCTTTAAATACAGATGAGATGATTACTTCTTTTATAAAAAAGTTTATAATATCAAGAAGTAAAGATATAGATAGTGAACTTTTAAAAAATAATATTATTAAAAATATAAATACAAAAATGTCAAGTATTGAAAGTGCTTTAAATAGTATCCACACTAAACCTAATTCTGAGCAATTAGATGATTTAAATTTAGAGATTAATTCCATATCGATATATATAACAAGTTTGATAAACTATGATTTATCAATTGCAATAAATGAAAAAAATGATACTCAAAAAGTATTTAATACTATTATCATTTTTTCTATTATTTCAATATTTTTAGTTTTTGTATTTTCCATACTTTTATCAATTTTTGTTACTAATGATTTTAAACAATTAAATGATTCGCTAGAAAAAAATGTTGATGAAAAAACTAAAGAGTTAATAACTTTAAATGAACTTTTAGAGAAAAAGATTTCAAAAGAAGTTCAACAAAATAGAAAGAAAGATATTATTATGTTTCAACAAGCTAGATTTGCAAGCTTAGGTGAGATGCTTAATAATATAGCTCATCAGTGGAGACAACCTTTAGGGTCAATTACAATGATAGTGCAGAGTTTTCAAACAAAAATGCAATTAGGTAAATTGACTGATGAGTTTATTGATGATAAAGTAAATGATGCTTTATTACTTGCTAATAATATGTCAAATACTTTAGATGATTTTAAAAACTTCTTTTCACCTGATAAATCTAAAATAAAATTTGATATAGAAAAGTGTATTGAGCACTCAATTGAGTTATCAAAATATCTTCTTTCAAAGGAGAATATCAAGATTGAACTTATAATAAAAGATAAAATTACTTTAAATAGTTTTTATAATGAGATTTCCCATGTATTTTTAAATATTATTTCAAATTCAAAAGATGCTTTATGTTCTAATGTTGATAAAAATGATAGAATTATTAAAATTATGGTTAGTAAATATAAAAATAGAGCAATGATTAATATGTTAGATAATGGAGGTGGAATTCCTCCAGAAATCGTTCCAAAAATTTTTGAACCTTATTATACAACAAAATACAAAAGTGCAGGTACGGGAATAGGGCTTTATATGTCAAGACAAATTATTGAAAAACATATAAATGGTTCAATTAGTTATAAAAATATTGTACATAAAATTAAGGACAATAAAAACTATAATTGCTCACTTTTTACAATAAAAATACCAATAAATGATGAAGACAAAAACGCAGAATAAAACTTAAGTATTTTAAAAGGGTTTGTAAATAAAAAATTTGTTTAAATATGCTTTTTTGCATATTTAAACTTTAAAAGAAATCTATTAAAGACTTGTAACTTCGTCAAAATTTCTTTTTGCTCTTTTTACGAACTCTTTTCTTTTTTTATGAAATAACTCATGTTGAGTTCTTTTTTTATGTTCTTTAGGTTTTTCTACATTTAATAATGCTCTTTCTAATTCAATAAAAACTTTTAATAATATTGCACTGTTTTTATAAAAATCACTCTCTTCATGTTTATAAACATCATCAATAAATAAATCAATAAATCCATTTAAAATATTTGAAAAACACTCTAAGACTAAGGGGTTTTCAATATTTTTGAAATCTTCTTCGATTAGTTTTTGAATAAAGTTCAATATAAAACAGATATGATCTTCTGCATCTTTAAAACTTATTGTATTTTTTCTGAAAGTTGATTTTAATACTATATTAGTCATTTCAACTCTTTTTTTACCATCATCTCTATCTTCATTATAATAAGAAGCTGTTACAGGAATATAACTTGTACTTGGACTAAAGAAAACTTGATTGTTTTCTTCTTTTAATCCATCAAAACCTTTATCTTTTAAAAATTCATTCATTTTATTTAATGCTTCTTTACTATGTTCATCAATTGGACTACTTGATAAAAGTTCAATTATTTTTTCTATATTTTTATACTCTTTATTATCATCTATAAATGAAAATAATGAACAGAACAATCCATAATAGATTGCTCTTGCTTTATTTAATTCTTCAGTTTTCATACTCTTTGATTCCTTATTTCATCATTTGCAAACATAACTTTTGGTTTACAATCTTCACAGCAATATAAAGTTTTTTGTTTTATAGGATTATTTGCAAAAATTGGAGACATTATAGTTGCGATTTTTTCTACTGCCTTTTTAGTTGCAAACTCTTTACCACATTCAGTACATGCAAAAAGTTCATCTTGAGCTACTACTCTTTCTAAAAACGACTGGCTATTTAATTCAATTATATCTTGCTCAATTGTTAAACAATTTTTTTCTGGACATGAAAGTTCACAATATCCACATCCCGTACAAATTAATGGATTTAATCTTAGTGTATTATCTTCTGGATATGCCTTAAGGGCATCGACATTACAGGCTCCAACACATGATAAACATAAGGTACAGTTATCTTGATTTATATTTACTTTTGCATAATGAACATTTTCACCAGTTTTAACAATACCTAAATCATCATTTCCCACAAGAGATGATAATCTAACAGCAAAAGCTTCTCTTTTCCTTTCATCTTCTTGATTATATGAAAATGTAGAACCATCAATTAAATCAACTTCTTCTAGGGCTTGTGATAACTCATCTTCATTTATTGCTACATATATAGCTTTTTTGCCATATTTTTTAGTATAAATATCATTTAAAATTCTAATAGCATCTGTACTTCCTTTAGATAAGAAGTCAGTATAAAATATAACTTGAGAACCACTTTCTTGTAGAATTGTTAAGAATGAAGTTTCATGTAAAAACTTTTCTCCATCTATTTTAAAAGGAAGTACATTTTCTTTTAGTGTTATATTTAATTGTGAAAGATTTATCTTTTGGGGAAGAATTAAAGGAATATTACCTCTAAACTTTTTTGCCATTTCATATATAGAATTTTTATTAATTGGGGCATAATCAAGCGCTCCAGAAGGACAAATTGAAATACATCCACCACATCCCTGGCAATCAATTTGTGAGAATTCCAAATGTTTTTTTTCATCAATTTTTATAATTGCAGTAGTGGGACATACTTCTTCACATCTTCCACAAACTTCTTCTCTTCTTTCATGATATTGACATATATTAGCATCGTATGTAATGAATTTTTTATACTCATACTCTTCAACATTTTTTCTTAAAACACTTAGCACTTCATCAATAGAAGATCCTTTTGGATCAAATCCTCCACTTTGTCTTAATCCTAATTCTTTAATATCAAACCATACAATTTGATCAACTTTTAAAGTGACATCTTTGCCCTCATCATCCACAATAACTGTTAAATTACCAATATGACCAGAAATTGATTTAATTATATCTTCACTTATTCTAAACATATCAAATTCATCTGAGTCTGTTTTTGAAATAAATTCTTTTGAATCATCATCATTTGCAATTAATAATAATTTATTTCCTATTTTTTGTGTATAAATGACATCTTGAGCATTATCAAATTTAACTGCAGCAATTTCATAAAGTTTATGAACATTTTGTATTTTTTTTGAAATCGAATCTTTTGTATTTTTAATATAAAAATCAATTTCGTCAGCACTTACTTCGCTATCTACTTCAGCACTATTTGAAATTAAGAATTTAATATCCTTTGTTTTCTCTATATCATTTGTAACAAATATACTTTCAGATAAAGGGAAATCCAACCCATCAGGGTTATGATATACAAACTCTTGCATATTTAGCCTTTCTTTTATAAATATAAGAAAAAAACCTCTCAAAAAAGAGAGGAATTTTAAAGTTTTTAAAGTTTTTTATCTTTTTTAAGTTCTTTGTAAAAAGTACTATGAAGAATTTCTACTTCTTCTTCTTCTTTATAACCACTTATTATGCTATGAATTGCACCTTTAATTGCAAATACTGACATATAAATATGTGTCATAAATAATGCTGCAACTGCAAATCCTAATATATTATGAATAATTGCACTTGCTCTTAATAAATCAATTTGTGTTAATCCAAGTGAAGCTATAAATTCTATTTTAAAATCTTGGAAAAACATTATTGCACCTGTGATTATCATTACGATTCCACCAAATGTACAAATGTAAAACCACATCTTTTGTCCAGCATTAAATCTTCCTGCTGGAATAGGGTCTTTTCTTTTGTTTAAATATCCACCAAGTATCATCATCCATTTTATATCATCACTTGTTGGAAGCATATCTTTAAACCACATCATTAGCATAGGAATTACTGAAATCACAAATAGTATTGTTGCTATTGAATGAACATCTTTACAAAATCTTATAAATTCTCCACCACCTAATGTTGTTCCAAATACGATTGCAAATCCTGTTGGGACAATTAAGATAAATGCTATTGCTGCTATTGTGTGTATTATTCTATTAAAGATAGAAAAAACATAAATCTTTTTTCTATCATGAGAAAAAATCATTGGTCCTATAATTTTATAGTGTATAAAAAAGACTGTTGGTACTCCTATTAATACGCCTAAGAATATAGGTTTAAAATATGTGCTTTGTAATAAAGTAAACCATTTACCTAAATGTAAAGATCCTTCTTTATCATATGCTAAAATATTTGGAATTAAATCTTTCCCAAATATTGCACTTTCACTGGCAAATGCCAGTGAACTTAGTGCTAAAAAGATTATTAATATATTTTTTAGTTTCACATTAACTCTTTCTTTATGATTTGTATGCTGAACTCCATGCTCTTGTTGTAGCGGCATGGTTATGTCCTCTTGATAGAACTCTTTGTCTAAATATTTCAGAAACTTTTTGTGAATCTCCTACTAATAATGCATTTGTAGAACATACTGCTGCACACATTGGTACTTTACCTTCTGCTATTCTATTCTGTCCGTAAAGTTCTCTTTCATGTTCACTGTTTGTTTCTAATGGTCCTCCTGCACACATTGTACATTTATCCATTGCTCCTTTTGCTCCAAATGCTCCATCTCGTGGGAATTGTGGTGCTCCAAATGGGCATGCATATAAACAATATCCACATCCGATACATTTATTTTTATCGTGTAGTACTATTCCATCTTCTCTTATGTAAAAACAATCCACAGGACATACTTGTTCACATGGTGCATCTGTACAATGCATACAAGCTATTGATAATGAATATTCTAAATTTTCAATACCTTCGTTTAATGTTATTACTTTTCTTCTACTTATACCTGTTGGTAGTTCATGTGCTTCGGAGCAACCAACTGTACAAGCAAAACACTCAATACATCTATCTTCATCACAATAGAATTTCATTCTTGCCATTTCACTCATCTCCTAGTCCTTTGCTTTCACAATTTTACATAATCCAGCATTGAATTCTGGTATTTGAGTAATGATGTCAAATCCATAGTTTGTAATTGTGTTTGAACTTTCACCTATTGCATAAGGTTTCGTTCCTTCTGGATAATTTGCACTCATATCAAAACCTTGCATTACACCTGCAAAGTTATATGGTAATGCAATTCTATCTGGCGTAACTCTATTACTGTATTGAGCTTTTACTTTAATTTTTGTTCCTTGAGGTGAATGTAACCACATCATATCACCATCTCTTAATCCATGTTCTGCTGCTAACTCTGGATTTATGTTTGCAAACATTTCAGGTGTAATATGAGAGAGATATTTACTTGTTCTTTCTATCATACCAGCTCCACTTAGGTTTACTACCCTCATAGTTACTAACATAGTAGGAAACTCTTTTGACCAATCTTGAGCCATTTGCTCTGATTTAAATCTCACATCAACTCTAAAGTTATTTGTTTGATCCTCATATGTTGGATACTTTCTAACTAAATCCATTCTTGGAGAGTGAATTGGTTCTCTATGTTTTGGTATTGGATCTGGGAATGTCCATACAATTGCTCTTGCTTTTGCATTTCCATATACACATACTCCAGCCTCATTACATTTTTCTTGAATAATTCCACTTAGGTCAACTTTCCAGTTTGCACCCATTTTTCTTTTTTCTTCTTGGGTTAATGTAATTCCTAAAACTTTTTCTATATTAGCTTTTGTAATTTCTGGATATCCACCTTTGATTTTAGAACCTTTTACACTTACTCTTTCATCTGGTAATTGTGAAACTCCATCATGTTCTAACCCAAATCTATTTCTAAATCCCATTCCACCTTTTAACATTGGTGTATCTACATCGTATAATATTGGACTTCCTGGGTGTTTTGTGTCCCAACTTGGCCATGGTAATCCATAATATTGACCTTTCATTTTCCCCGAACCTTTTAAAGTTATTGGATCAAATAAGTGCCAATTCTCTTGATGTTCTTTCAATCTTTTTGCTGTCCATCCACCAAGTCCAATTGTTTTTACTGTTCTTGCTAATTCATCTGATGCATCATCTGGCCAATTAAAGTCTTTTTTTACTACTTTATATTCACCATCAACAACATTCATTTTCATTGCTTTTACATATTCATCATAAAAACCAAATTTTTTAGCAAATTCAAACATTACTTCATGGTCAGTTTTACTTTCATATAGAGGATCAACAATTTTACTTCTCCATTGTGAAGATCTATTTGTTGCAGTTACACTTCCTTCTGTTTCAAACTGTGTTCCTACAGGTAATATATAAATATTATCGGTTTTATTTGTTATTACGGCTGCTTCATTTACAAATGGCTCTGCAATTACTAATAAGTCTAATTTATCAAGTGCTTCTTTTACTTTAGCAGTTTGTGCCATTGATGTAATACCCGTACCTTGAACCCATAAAGCTCTAATAGGACTTGAAGAATATGTTTTTTCTTCTTGTAATACACCTTGCCACCATTTAGCAAGTGAGAATCCTTTTTCATTCATCCATTTTGGTGAGTGAAATCTTCCTTGTAACCAGTTATAATCAACACCCCATGCTTTCGCATAATATTTCCAAGATGCTTCAGCTAATCCATAATATCCTGGTAAACTATCGGCTAGACAACACATATCAGTAGAACCTTGAACATTATCATGTCCTCTAATAATATTACATCCTCCACCTTCTTTACCCATGTTTCCTAATACTAGTTGAAGTATTGGTAGAATTCTTGTATTTGATGTCCCAGTACTATGTTGTGTAATACCTAACGCCCAAACAACTGTAGTTGGTTTTGTTTTTGCTAAAAGTGTTGCTAAGTGTATAATTTTTTCAGATGGAATTCCAGTAACATCTGCTGTTTCTTCTGGTGTCCATTTTTTAGCTTCTTCTCGTACTTCTTCCATACCATATACACGACTATCAATAAATTTTTTATCTTCCCAACCATTTTTAAAAATGATATGTAATAGTCCATAAATAAATGCTACATCTGTACCTGTTCTTATTCTTAAATAATGATCTGCTTTTGCTGCAGATTTTGTATATACTGGATCAACAACTATTAGTTTTGCATTATTTCTATCTTTTGCTTGAAGAAAATGTTTAAATCCAATTGGATTTGCAACAGCTGAATTTGCTCCAATCATTAAAATTGCTTTAGAGTGTCCGACAACATCACCAAAATGATTTGTCATAGCGCCATAACCCCATGTATTCGCCACACCGGCGACAGTTGCACTATGTCAAATTCTAGCTACGTGATCGATATTATTCGTACCCCACATTGCAGCAAACTTTCTAAAATAAAAAGCTTGTTGTAAATTAAATTTTGCTGATCCTAAGAACATTGCTGCATCTGGACCATTTTCTTTTCTAAAAGTTAACATTTTCTCAGAAATTTCATCAATTGCTTGTTTCCAAGAAATTCTTTGCCATTTCCCTGCCACTTTTTTAAGTGGATGTTTCACTCTTTGTTTACTTTTTACTAAATCTATTTGATCTATACCTTTACAACAATGACTTCCTTCACTTATAGGATGGTCTTGTGCTACATCTTGTCTTACCCAAACTCCGTTTTGTACTTCAGCTACGATTCCACATCCTGCAGAACATATACTACAAATAGTTTTGACTTTTTTTGATCCTGGGAAAGGATTTTTTACTTCATCTTCTGTTGCTTTTCTTACTGTATCTGTAGATGCGAACATTGATGTTGCTCCTACTCCTGCACCAATTGAAGCAAGTTTTAGAAAGTTTCTTCTTCCCATTTTCAAAGATATGTCGTTAAGTTCATTTTTGCCCATTATCTTTTACTCCTTAATAACTAGCTTTATAAAAAGCTTTCCATTCCGCTGTCTCTTTGTATAAAATCTCTTTTTTATTAGATTTTCCTACGACAACACCATGTGAACCATCACTTGTATTATTCTTAGTACTAGCCATTGCAACAGTTGCACCAGCAGCAGCTACAAGTGCGCTTGCACTCAGAGTTTTTTTAATGAAACTCCGTCTATTATCTTTCATGGTTTCCTCCAGATATTTTTTTCTTTAACATCTATAATATGCTATTTTTGCATATTAGTATTTAAAAAAATAATTTAAAAAGTTTATCTTTTCTCTAATGTATGTAATATGCTATTTTTGCATATTACTATTTGAAAAAAATAATTTAAAAAAGCTTATCTTTCTTTACCATATCTAATATGCAAAAATAGCATATTAGTATTAAAAGATAAGATTTAATCGCTCTTTAAATACTATAAAATAGACACATAGATAAAATAAATTTTACACACATTTAAAAAGTAATTTTTAAAATCTCTTTGGTAAAACTTTATTTACCGAATTTTATTGCTAAAATTCTTAACTTACACTTAAAAGTTAAAATTTAATTTACCAAATTAATTAAATCTTTAATTTAAGTAACAAAACAGCTTTAAATTTAATATCAGTATTTAATTATTTATCTAGTAAAATATACAATGGTTAAAAACTTTTAGTACTAATTCCAATTTTAAATATACAATATTTAATTTTTAAAGAAAAAGAATACATGGGTTTTACTATAAAACTTGGGAATCAGTGCCAAAAGCTGGAATAATTAAATCTTGTGGTGAGTCTGTCATTAGTGGAGACAGTTTTTGGCTCAATTACTATGAATGTACAAAGTTTCCAATCAAAATTATAATTGTTCACTCTTTACAATTAAAATACCAATAAATGATGAGGACATAGATGAAAAATAGAGATTTAGGAATCTTAAGAGATTTTAATATTTTGTATTTAGAAGACGATGAAAATTTATTAAAACATACATCTGATGTATTAGAAGATTTTGTAAATAATATATTCCTTGCAAAAACTTCATGTGAAGCAATGGAAATTTTATTAAATAAAAAAGTTGATGCTATAGTTACTGATATTTTATTAGAAAATGAAAATGGAATTGATTTCTTAAATCATATAAAAAGCAAAAACATTAATATTCCTACTATTCTTACAACTGCTCATACAGATACAAATTATTTACTTGATGCAATAAAACTAAAAGTTGAGAATTATATAGTTAAGCCGATAAATATAAAAGAGTTACTTAATACTTTGCATGATATTTTATTGCCAATTGTTCAACAAAAAGAGATACAAAAAAGTAGAAGTGTTATAAGAACAATTGCTGCAATTACTGATAGTAAGCAAGTGGCTATTGTAAAACATATTATAAATAATTTAGATAATGAAAGTCATTTTACAGCTTCATATACAGATATTATGGAAGAGTTTTGTATATCAAAACCAACTTTGATAAAGCTCTTTAAAGAGCTTTCAGAGAAAAATATTTTAATAAAAGTCCAACATAAAACTTATAGGTTCAATGCTCCTTCTTTGGAGAGTTTATAAAAAAAACTACAAGTACGAAAATATTTAAGTGATAAAAGAATTAAATATTTTTTAATATTTTTATAAAAAGAGTTAGAAAAAGCTCTTTTTCCTTATCGCTAAGAATTGAAAAACAATTATTTTCATAAGTCAGAATATCTTCAAATACTTTTCTACAAATCTCTTCTCCTAAAGGAGTTATCTGTACTAATTTACTTCTTTTATCATATTCATTGTCAAGTCTAATTATAAACTTTCTATCTTCAAGTTTTTTTAATACTTTAGTGATTGCTGCTGAAGAAAAAATTAATTTTTCACTTAATTTTTTTGGAGAAATTGTTTGTTTTTCATCTCTAAGGGCTAAAATAGTAATCAGTGCATCAGTTTCACTATCACTTAAATTATAATTGCTATCTTCAATTTTAGAAATGTTTTTTTGTATTTTATTGTATGCCAAATAAAAAGGGAAAGTTAATTTTAATACTTCACTAAGGGGTGAAAGTACTATTTTCTTGTGTGCTGTAATATCTGCATTAAGGTCATTTATATTCATAAAAAATTATACCTTAATTTTGATAAATAAAACTTAACTAAAAAGTAATTTACTAGTAAGGTACTTGTAAGCCTCTTATTGATATTATTCCATGATTATTGAGAATAAAAATATGTATATATTGATTATATAAAGGAATAAAATGGAGAAAAAAGAAAGTTGCTGTATTTCATCAGAGCGTGATTATACAGATATTTCAAAATTAATGTTAAGATTTACAGTTGGTTTTTTACTTTTGTTTCATGGAATGGCTAAAATAAATTATGGTATATCATTTATAGAAGAATTATTGGCTAGTAAAGGACTACCAACTATTATTGCTTATGGTTCATATATTGGTGAGATTGTTGCTCCCATAATGTTAATAATAGGTTTTAGAGTAAGAATAGCTTCTATAATTATTTTCTTTACATTAATTATGGCAGTTTTTCTTGGACATTTAGATGACTTTTTTACATTATCAGAAGTTGGCGCATGGGCAATGGAAGTTCAAATATTTTATCTTATGGGTTCTTTAGCAATTTTTTTACAAGGTGCTGGGAAATATAGTATTGATGGCTGTACTAAGAATAAATAATATATAAAAAAAGCTTCACTTTAAAGGTGAAGCTTTTTTATTTTGTATATTTTGATGTAGATAAAACAACACCTTCATATGAAGTTGTTTTAATAGCTGCTAATATATCAGCTAGCTTAACTTTATCATCATAAATAACGGTTGCTTTTTTTGTATTTAGTTTAACACTAACTTTTTCTACACCATCAACTTTTTTGATGGCTTTTTTTACAGCAATAGTACATAAAGGACAGTGCATTTTTTCAACTTTTATGATGCTTATATTTGAAGCAAAAATAAAAGTACATAATGATAAAAATAAAATAAGTGTTTTCATATTCAATCCATAAATAGTGGTATTAGTTCAGGGTATAGTAATAAAAAAAAGATTAAAGAAAAAAATAGTGTTGTAAAGATAATGTGTATTGTTCTTTGTTTTTTTGTACATTTACATGATATTTTCTTTTTAAATCTTTTTACTGCAAAAAATAAGAGTGCAAAGGTTATTATAACCATTGGAATTCTTAAAAAATCAAGTTCAGTAAAATAGGTCAATACTCCACTTGATATTCCAAAAAATAAGAATAAAAATGCTGGTAAACAGCATAATGTTGATAAAAGAGCAGTTAAAACTGCTCCTATTATCGGAATATTTATTTTATTCACTTATGCTCTTGTGAGATATAACTATAAGAGAAATCCTTCGCATCATAATAATTTAATGGATCTTCTCCAGTTTCTGCATATGGATATCCTAACATATTAAGTGGATATTGTGCAGGTTTTGGATTAAGTACGAAATCTCTTGCGTAGTTAAATGCTACCCAATTCATTTCCCAATTTCCAAACATGAATTTTTTTGCATCTTTTACTTTTTGATCTTCGTTTGTAAGTTTTTCTGCAAGTCTTACTTTTGTAACATCAGCAGGATCAGCAGGAACCCATCCTAAACCACTTATATAAAATTCAGCACGACAATGTTGACCACCAGTTATTTTTGCTAAACCATTTTCATCTGCTTTACCACAAGCTTTTGCGATTTTTGATTTACCAACTCTTATTCCAAATACTTCTCTTGCTGGAATGTTTGCATTTCTAAGTAGTGTTACAAAAACAGAACTAATATCTGTACATTTTCCACCATAGATTTTTTCTTCAATTGCTTTTTTAGCATCACCAACTCCACAACCAATTACACTATTATCTCTATACATAGTAGTAACTGTCCAATCATAGATTGCTTGAGCTTTTTCAAGTGGAGTTTTTGCATCTTTGATAATATTATCTGTAAATAGTTTCATCTTATCACTTACAGGAATATGAGCAGTTCCTTCTAAGAATTTTTGAACATCTTTAGGATAGTTCATATTATTTTTAGCAAGTTTTAGATTATGTTCTTTTTGCATAGTTACCATGTCAATTTTAACAGTTAAGACTCTTGTTTCAGTCCCTTTGTTCCATTTTACATAAAGTACTTTTGTATCATAATCATTTTTTGCTATATATGCTTCTGCATAGTTTCCTTCATATTTTAAGTTTGCAACTTTTTGATAAGTAGAATCTAAAGGAAGTGGAACCCATAGTTGAGTCTCTTCATCACTTGGTTTGATTTCAAATTTATTTGTAATTGTAAATTTTCTAGTTCCTTCTTTGATTCCAAAAGCGTTTGTTTCTTTTGCACTTAAAAAGCTTGGACTTACAAGCATAGTTGTAGTAAGTAGTGCTGAACCTTTTAAAAATGTTCTTCTTTCCATGGATAATAACCTCTAATAGTGTTTTGTTCTATCAAGAGATAAAGTAAATAAATTCACATTAACTCAAACCATAACCTATGGTCTTGAACTATATTTATCTTGAAATATTATTGTAAGCTTCATAAACAAGTGCTTAAAAAGTAAAAAATATTTGACCTAGTTTAAACATTTATTAATATAATGAAGCGTAAAATTATTTTATATTAAACTATGTATTAGTTATACAAAAAGGTATAAAATGAAAACTATGAAAAAAACTCTATTTTTAAAATCAGATAAAATCGGTGATGGTGAATTAGGCTCAATGCTAACAAAAGGCTTTTTAAGTGCAATTCTTGAACAAGAAAATACACCTAAATCTATTATTTGCGTTAATAGTGCTGTTCTTTTGACTACAGAAAAAGAAGATAATGAGATACTTATTATCTTGAAAAAGATAGAAGAAAAAGGTGTTAAAATCTACTCTTGTGGAACTTGTCTTGATTATTATAATAAGAGAGATGATTTAAAAGTTGGAGTTGCTGGTAATGCAATGGATATTGTAAACTCTCTTTTAAGTGAAGATATAGTTACTTTTTAATCAATCAACAGAGATCTCTCTCTCTGTTGATTAAAATCATATTTCTTGATAAATTTCATATCCACAAAGAGCAGCACCAATTGCTCCTGTTAGTTGAGGATGTTTAGATGCAAGAATAGTTTTTTCTAATTTTTCAGATAATAGTTTTACTAAAAAACTATCTAAAGCTCCTCCACCTGTAAAAAGTATTATCTCACTTTTACAAGCAAACTTGCTAGCCATAGATGCAAGTCTTGAAGCGATTGATTCATGTACTGCATAACAGATATTTGAAGCACTCTCTCTTTTTGCAATTAGTGAAACTACTTCTGATTCTGCAAAAACAGCACACATACTTGAGATAGATAATTTTTTATTGGCTTCAAATCCAATCTTTGAAAATTCATCTAGATTTAAGCCCATTCTATTTGCTGCTATTTCTAAAAACTTGCCAGTTCCAGCCGCACATTTGTCATTCATCTTAAAATCAACAAAACCACCGCTTTTATCCAGTAATATTACCTTACTATCTTGCCCACCTAAGTCAATAACCATTTGTGCATTGTTATTAAAAAAATATGCGCCTTTTGCATGTGCTTTTATTTCACTTATTACAGGACATGAGAAGGTTTCTTCTATCATGTGTCTACCATATCCTGTGGAAACTAGCATTTTTATATCTTTATCTTTTAGATATTTTTTTACTATTTCATCTTGATTTACAATAGTTGGAATAACACTCATTTCAACTAGCTCTTTTTTTTCATTGATTCCACATATTTTTGTATATGTGGAACCAACATCAACTCCCCAATACATTAGCTTTTTGATTTTAGCTTATTTGCTTTTTTCTTAAATGAGATACTTTCTAAGAAAGCTTCAACTCTTGTTTTTATTTGTCCTGCATCTTCAGGAGAATAATCTGATTCTATTACTAAACAAGGAATTCCAGCTGCTTCTAGAGCTTCTGTTACTAGGAATGATTCTACATTGTATGTATGACAAAAAGATAGTGTATAATATATAACTCCATCAGCTTGTCTATCTTTATACATTTTTAAGATTTTATCAATTCTTGGCGTATTTGGAGTAAAACATGCACAATCAACTGCACTATATCTTTTCATTAGTTCTTCCATCAAGTCATCTTCATTTTTGATATTATCAATATCTACATTATCTTTATAATATCTATGTCCAATACATGACTCTTCATTTATAATAGCACCACCTGAACTTTCAACAGCAGTGTGAAGTTTCCAATTTGGTGGAGCAATAGGAGTTCCTAAAATCATAAGTCTTGGAGTATCTTTTTCAAATACTGAAATTTTATCTTCAACTCTTTTTTCTAATTCATCACAAAGTTCATTTACTTTTTGTGTATATCTTTTTGGATCATCTAAAAATCCCATTTGAGTTACAAATAGTGCATCTTTTCCAGTTATTGGCATAACTTCTGGATTTAATCCTCTTAGTGAATCAAGTCTTAAAAGTGCTTTTCTTTTTTCATTTATAATTCTTGTTCCTTCTAACATCTCTTCAAGACTTAGTTTTTTTCCAGTAACTTCTTCAATATGTTTTTTGAACTCAACTATTTCTTCTTTCCACATTTTTAAATCTTTATCTCTTTTCATATGTGGAATATTCATAACATGTACTGGATGATGTTTATTAAGGATTTCCCATGTTTTTTTCTTAGCTTCACAGGTTGTTTCACCATATATGAAATCAGAAGATTGAGTATATGCACATGTTCTTTGAAGTTTAAATCCATGAGCTGATTTGATTAAAGGACAGATATTTCTTGGAAGTTCAGTTTCAGCATCTGCGATTGTTGCAGGGCTTCCACCACATAAACCAAAACATGCACCACCAGCTCCTACAATTATCTCTTCTGGTACAAAGATACAAAATGCACCAACAGCTGGTTTTTTTTGCTTTCTAAGTTCATTGATTTCAGCGATTCTTTGACCTTGAATTTCACTCATAAACCAATCAAAGTATTTCATACCCTCTGGTCTATTTTTTTGAGACATAAATTGAGCTTTATAAGACTCAAGTCCCATATTCATCATTTTTGCATGTCTATCAACATCAACATTAATTTCTGAAAGTAATTTTCTGTGTTCTTCTACACTCATAAGTTTTTCCTTGTATTATAATTATTATTTATACATGAAAAAAAAGGAAATATTATAAAAAGAACTTTTAAGTCATGTATGTCTAAGCCTTAGACTATTAAAAGTAAATTATTTAAGATATATTCTAACCTTAAATTATACTTATTAAATAAAACTATATTCCTTTATTAATAAACAAAAGCTTAAAAAGTAAAAAGTACTTTACTATATGTTAAATCTATATTTAACTAAAAAAAGATATAATCTCTGCAATTAATTTGCATTAACTCATGGGTTGGGTTTACATAAAATGTGATATTCTCTATTTGATATAAACTAATCCACAAAATGCATTCACAAGGGAAATAATGAACAACAGATATAAATTAACAAAATTTGTTCAAGCTGCTGGTTGAGCTGCAAAGATGGGTCCGGGTGATCTAAAACAGTCTCTTTGTAACCTTAGACCGACAGATGAAAAAGTTTTGGTAAGTTTTGAAAATAGTGAAGATGCTTGTGTTTATCAAATAAGTGAAGATAATGCCTTAGTACAAACACTTGACTTTATTACTCCAGTTGTTGATGATCCCTATATTTATGGGAAAATAGCTGCTGCAAATTCACTTAGTGATATTTTTGCTATGGGAGCTGAAGTTAAAACGGCTATGAATATAGTCGGTTTTGATGCAAAAAACCATGGTAGAGAAGTATTAGGAGAAATTTTAAATGGTGGAAATGAAAAAATAAAAGAGTGTGGCGGAGTTTTGATGGGTGGACATACTATTGAAAGCCCTGAAATGTATTATGGATTATCAGTAACTGGTATGATTCATCCAAATAATATATATAGAAATAATACAGCCAAAATAGGACATGTATTAGTTTTAACAAAACCAATAGGAATGGGTATTTTAACTACAGCTATTAAAAGAGATTTATTAAGTGATGATACAACAAGGGAAGCCATAAAAGTAATGGAGACATTAAATTATTTACCATCAAAAATATTAAGACAATATGATGTGAGCTCTTGTACAGATATTACTGGTTTTGGACTTATTGGACATGCTTTTGAGTCAACAAATCCTACTACTACCTTTGCAATACATTGTGGTGAAGTTCCTGTTATGCAAGATGCTTATGATTTAGCACAGCAAGGTGTAGTTCCAGGTGGAACAAAAAGAAATCTAAAATATCTAGAAGATAAGATGACTGTAATGTGTGCAGATAGTTCTTGTAAACTTATGTATTGTGATGCTCAAACTTCAGGTGGCTTATTAGTTGCTATGGATAAAGATGATGCAAAAGAGTATATAAAAAAAGTAGAAGAGTTAACTTATGGTTATGCTGCAATTATAGGGGAAGTTATTCCAAGGGGAGTTACACCAATTATGATTTATTAATTGGCGAGAAGATGAAGGAATCGAACCTCCCACGGCGTATTACACATAAACCGTCAATCAGGGTTGAAGCCTGTGGTGCCCACCAGGTACACTTATCTCCCAAAGTAAGTGGGAATCTTACATTAAATATTTTTAAAAACATCTGAAAGGGTCAAAATGAGTTTACTCAAGGCTATTCCAAAAATTGATAAGTTTGTATCAAAGAAGAATTTTGATGGATATTCAATTAACTTAATTACTAAAATATCACAAGTGATAATTGAGAACTTGAGAAGTGAAATACTTCAAAAAAATATTAGTGAAATAAATGAAGATAAATTAGTAGAAGAAGTTCTTAAAACATATGAAGAATTAGTATCTCCTTCTTTACAAAAAGTTATAAATGCTACAGGAATAATAGTACATACAAATTTAGGTAGAAGTTTATTGAGTAAACAAAGTTTAGAAAAAGCTATAGAAATAGCAACTTCATATAATAATTTGGAATATGACTTAAAAAAAGGTCAAAGGGGTGAGAGATATGCCCATATTGTAAAAACATTACAAGCTTTGACTGGATGTGAAGATGCAATAGTTGTAAATAACAACGCAAGTGCAGTTTTTCTTATCATGAACACTTTTGCTAAAAATAAAGAAGTAGTAGTAAGTAGAGGAGAACTAGTTGAAATAGGTGGAAGCTTTAGAGTTCCAGAAGTTATGGCTCAAAGTGGGGCAGTTTTAAAAGAGATTGGAACTACAAATAAAACTCACCTAAGAGATTATGAAAACGCTATCAATGAAAATACTTCTATGCTCATGAAAGTACATAAATCAAATTATACTATTGAAGGTTTTAGTAGTGATGTGGAGTTTGAGGATATAGTAAAAGTTGCTTCACAAAATGAGGTAATAGATTATTATGATATGGGAAGTGGACATATGATTGACTTACCTTTTAATCTATCAAGTGCTGAACCCTCTATTTTAAAAATCATGGAATACAATCCTTCACTTTTAAGTTTTTCAGGTGATAAATTACTAGGAAGTGTACAAGCAGGTATTATCATAGGAAAAAAAGAGTTAATAGAAAAGATTAAAAAGAATCAACTCTTGCGAATGTTAAGGGTTGATAAAATAACTTTAGCAATACTTGAAGACACACTAAATTCATATTTAACAAATGATTTAGAAAATATTCCTACATTAAATATGTTATATACCAAAATAGAAGTTTTAGAGCAAAGAGCAAATAGATTAAAAAAACTAATAGATAATATTTGTAAATGCGAAGTAATTAAGAACCAAACACTAATAGGTGGAGGAACAACTCCCAATAAAAAGATACCAACTATTGCGTTAACACTGGAATATAAAGATTATAAACCAAATAAAATAGAACAACTTTTAAGAAAAAATAATCTAATCACTAGAATAGAGAATGAAAAAGTATTATTGGATTTTAGAACAATTCAAGAAGAAGAGATAGAACAAATAGAAAGTATAATAAAAAGGGTATTTAATTAATGTCAAATATCATTATAGGAACAGCAGGACATATAGATCACGGTAAGACAGCTTTAATAAAAGCTCTAAATGGTTTTGAAGGTGATGATACAAATGAAGAGAAACAAAGGGGTATAACTATTGATTTATCCTTTTCTAATCTAACACGAGGACAACAAAATATAGCATTTATAGATGTACCTGGACATGAAAAATTAGTTAAAAATATGATTGCTGGGGCATTTGGATTTGATTATGTTATGTTAGTCGTAAGTGCTGTTGAAGGAATAAAACCTCAAACAGTAGAGCATATTGAAATCATAAATTTATTAGGACTAAAAGAGTTAATAGTAATCCTTACAAAAAAAGATTTAGTAAACCCGGAAGAGTTAGCTTTGAAAAAAGAACAAATATTGATGTTCTTGGAAACTTTTGATTTTGAAATAAAATTTGTAAGTGAAGTTTCAATATATGATGAAAGCTCAATTGAAAAACTAAAAAATCAACTTTTTACTATAAATAATAGTATTAAACAAGAAGAAAACTTCTTTAGATTTTATGTGGATAGAGTATTTTCACCAAAAGGTATTGGTACAGTTGTAACAGGAACTGTTTTAGGAAAAAAAGTTGAGCTAAATGAAAAAGTATTTATCAGCGAAAGTCAAAAAGAGACAAAACTAAAAAATATACAAGTTCACAATCAAAATGTAATAGAAGCAAATATATCAAATAGAGCAGCACTAAATTTACAAAATATAGATGTACAAAGTATATCTAGAGGTGACTTGATTACTAAAAGAGGTTATGTAAGAGGTTTTGATGGTATTGATATCTCTTTTTCTTGTCTAAAAGATAAAAAACTTTTGCATAATAAATCATATTCGCTTTTTATAGGTGCAAAAAAAATAGAGATAAAAGCTTTACTTTTTGATTCAATTAATTCGCTAGAAGTGGGTTTTGCTACATTAAAAGCAACAGAAAAATTATATACAATTTTTGGTGAGAAAGTGATTTTACGAAATGGTAATGAGACGATATGTGGAGGAAAAGTACTAAATCCAGTAATTGATCCCATGAAAAAAAACCAAAAAAGAAAACTTTTAGAAGCTTTAGAAAAAAATGATTTTATAAATGCTTATTATGAACTCCTAAATGCTCATAGAAAAGGATTAGGGATAATCTCTTCAACTCAAAGATTTGCTTTAAGTCATGAAGAGGCTTTAGCGTTTGCAAAAAATCTTGATGAGGTATTTGTGGATGAAAAAGACTTAATTATTTATCCAAATGATACAAAAGTGGAATTAAAAGAATATATAAAAAATGTATATGAAAAAAATGCTTATGCGATGCTTTCTAATGCTTCTATTGCCTTAAGAGTAAAATGGGCAAGTGCTTTGTTTATAGACAGTGTTTTAGATGAATTAGAAGAAGAAAATTTTTTAATAAAAGAGGGTAATCTATATAAAAATGCCAATATTAAAGAGGATTTCTTAAAAGATTTAGAAGATATTGTTTTAAATAGATTAAAAGAAGAAGATATTTCTCCTACTGCTCCTTATAATATCTATGATGATTTGGATATTGATAGAAAACTAGGTGATGATATCTTAAAAGCTCTAACTTCTAAAAAACAAGTAATAAGACTACAACACAATCTTTTCATACATTTTGAAAGCTTGAACAATATTGTAAAAGCTATGAAAAGCATCATAAAAGTAGATGGTTATATAGAAATAGCAAACTTCAAAGAGAGATTTGAACTTAGTAGAAAATATTTAATTGCATATTTGGATTATCTTGATAATTATTCGGAGATTAAAAAAGTAGAAACAAAAAGAGTCTTTGCTTAAATGCTTTGCCCTTTATGTAATAGTAAGGCAAAGCTTTTTTATAAAAACACTCACTATAAATGTGAGTGTTGTGCTGGAGTGTTTAAGTCAAAAGAGTTTCATCTAATAGGTAATGATGAAAAAAATATTTATGAAAAACATAAAAATGATTCAAATGATATAAGATACCAAAACTTTCTCTCTCCCATCACAAACTCAGTTTTAAATGATAAGTCAAAAAGTAGTATTGGACTTGATTTTGGTTGTGGAAAAGATTCTGCAATTATAAAAGTGCTTAGTGACAATGGTTATGAAATATATGGTTATGACTTGTTTTATTTAGATGATAAATCATTATTGGAACAAAAATATGATTACATTACAAGTAGTGAGGTTATAGAGCATTTTCAAGAACCAAATAAAGAGTTTGCTCTTTTAAAATCACTTTTAAAAGATGATGGAAGTCTGTATCTTATGACAGATATTTACGATGAGAGTATTGATTTTGACAAGTGGTACTACAAAAATGACCCAACACATATTTTTATGTATCAAAGAAAAACTTTTGAGTGGATGAAAGAGGAGTTTGGGTTTTCTAGGGTTGAGATAGAGGGGCGGTTGATTCGGTTTTATTTGTAGTTTATTTTCATGAACACCTGACGGTCTTCGTATTTCTTACTTTTTGGTCTCAAAAAAGTAAGCAAAAAAGACTGGAGTGGTAAACCATACATGAAATTTCAGAAAAATACTTTGAAAATATATTAATACAGACAAATTTAAATCAATAATTAAAAGAAAAGCCCGAATAAAGGCTTTTCTTTCATACATTAAAGCAACATTATTTATGTTATAAATATCATAAGTTCAAGGCTATTTTGTATATAATGAATGTTCAATAAATAAATAGTTAGGCGATAGGAGACACAACATGTCAGTAGATTCAACACAGGCGAGAGAACTAATCTCAGGATTGAAGTGGTACTTCCAAGCCAAAAACTTAGCTTTGAAAAATGCACTATCTATAAAATGTCCTCTCTCAGTCGATCAGCAGAACGACATACGAACATATTATTCGCTTTATCTTGCTAACTTACTTTCAGCTACGGAGATGCTCCTAGAAAATGAGTACCCGTTTTCACAAGATTTTAAACAAAAAATTAAAGAGGCTTTGTCATTTCCCGGATTTACAGATGGAGAAAATAATTATTCCTATTTGAGAGAGCTAAGAAATGCTGTAATTCACAGAGGCTTTGATATTTGTAGTTCGGCACACATCAAAGATGACATGCCACTCATGATCGCACCGCAAACTATCGCAAATCGGAGTGGAAAAAAGTCATATTCAGCCTTTGGCTTTTACCTGCTTGAAATGATTTCAAAATGTGAATCCGTCATCGGTCATCTCATTGAACAACATCTTCAATTAAACGGGCTACTGAAACCTTTATCTACTCATGAGCAAATGGTGGTGGAAGCCAAGGTCCACTTAGCTAGTGCTGTTGGCGTTCCCGAGTGGGTAAAAAACATCGCATCTAGCCATTTGGAAAACATTGATCACGAAAAAATTCAGCTGGAACAAATAAAAAGTTTTGTGGCTGTTCTTCATGAAAATGCACTTGGTTCATGATATGCCTAACAAATCAGTTGAGCCAATAAATTACCCTGCGGGCAATTCATCGGCTCATTTTAAACGTTAAAGTTTTAAAAAACGACTAACAACCTTTATTTCCACTACACAATAAAACAATAAAATCATTCCAAAGTATAAAAATACAAAGGAAAACTCATGAAAGTAGATAAAAGTACGACATATAGCTTTATTTATACCGAACAGGCACTCTAAACTCTATATCAAACTCATCATTTGGATCTAGGTAATTATTTTTGTAGTATAAAACACTAGCTGAACCCTCTAAGGCTTCAAATTCACTACTTGGAATCCATTGATAATATATCTTTTGATATAAAGTTAGAACATCTTCACAAACACCTTGAAATCTAATAGTTGCATATAGTCCACCCTTGATAGAACATAATCCAATATCCCCTTTTGGTTCTATTTTTTTACCCTCTAAATCAACACATGTTACATATCTATATTTTTCTACTGATGTAATATTGGGATTGCTATGGTGTATTGCCATCATAGTTGGTTCTTTTATATCAAAATCTTCTTCTAAAAGGTATAAAAATTTTTGCCACCTTTTTTTTATAGTTTTGTCATATCCCATATGTCTCATATAAGCGATAGTTATTTCTGGTATCTTTTTTATCTCTATTTTTGAAAAGTCTACTTTTCTTTTTTTTAATTCATACTCTTTTGGTGTATGGTTTTTATGTTTTTCTTTTCGCCATTCATTTGGTGAGCACTTGTATGCTTTTTTAAACTCATTACTAAAGGTCGCGGAAGATTTAAACCCACAGTTATAAGCAATATTTGTAATTGAAGAGGTAGGGTTAAATATAAGAAGATTTGCAGCACAATCTAGCCTTAAGTCTTTTATATAATTAGTAACACTTTTGCCTGTTATCTCTTTAAATATTCTTTGAAAATGGTATGGAGAGTATGAAGAGATTTTTGCCAAATCTTCAATTGTTAATTTCATAGAAAGATGTTTATAAATATGGTATTGAACTTCATTTATTCTTTGTCTATGTTCATTTTTTGTATCAGTTTTTTTCATATGAAGATATTAGCATATTTTATAAGCAAAATTTGGAAATACTAGAATATCATAAAAATAATAGCACGATTTGATAAATATATTCAATCATAATAAAAAGACAAAATTTCTTTTAAACTTTATAATTTATATAAGGAATTAAAATGAAAACTATGTTTGTATTATTTGTTTTTATAAGTTTATTATTTGCTTTAAAAGTAAACAGCAAAACCAAAGAAAAAGAGTTTAAAACCAAAGAGGAAGTAAATTTAATCTTCTCTTCTATTTATAAATCTAATCTAGAAGCATTTAAAAAGAAGAATTAATTTGTTATGATTTCATTTATAAAATATCAACAGAGGTAAAAATGAGAATTTTACATGCTTTATCACAAAGACCTGGAAAAACTGGAAGTGGAGTTTTTCTTCAACAATTATTTAAAACAGGAAATGAACAAAATCTTGAACAAGCAGTGATTGCGGGAGTTCCTTTTAGTGAACAAAATCCTGATATAGAAAATCTAAAGGCACAGAATTTTTATCCAGTATTATTTGAAAGTGATGAGTTAAATTTTCCAGTTGTTGGTATGAGTGATGTTATGCCTTATTCTAGTACTAAATATAGTGATTTAGATGAAAAAATGTATGAGAAGTATGAAAAGGCATTTAAAAAGGTAATTAAAAAAGCTGTAGTTGAGTTCAAGCCTGATGTTGTGATTTGCAATCATATTTGGCTTTTATGTGGATATATAAAAGACTTATTTCCAAATTTGAAAGTTCTAGTTTTATGCCATGGGACAGATATGCGACAGCTTGAACGCTCACCTAGATTAGTTCCTATTGTAAAAAAAGCTGTGCCAAAGTGTGATTATATTTTTGCTTTAAATTCTGCTCAAAGAGAAGAGATAGTAGAGCTTCATGATGTAAAAGATAGCCAAGTAATCACAAGTGGAAGTGGATATAACCCCAATATGTTTTTCCCTATAAAAAGAGAAAAGAATAAAAAGATAAAGATAGCTTATGTAGGAAAAATTTGTAATTACAAAGGTGTTCCAAATCTTTTAAATGCCCTTGATAAAAGTAAAAATTATAAAAATATAGAGTTAAATTTAATCGGACATGGCAATGTAGAAGAGAGTGAGACAATAATAAAAAGTTTAAGCAAAAGAAAAACAGAAGTTAATTATCTAGGAGCCATATCTCAAGATAAACTTGCTGTGTTTTTACAAACTTGTGATGTGTTTATTCTTCCTTCATTTTTTGAAGGTTTACCTTTGGTTGTGATTGAAGCCTTAGCTTCAGGTGTAAAAGTTATTTGCACAGACTTACCCGGACTTGATGAGTTTATGGGTGAAGAGTTAAAAGCTCTTGGTGCAATTAGATATGTAAAAATGCCAAGATTAAAAAATGTAGATACTCCTTATGCTGAAGATATAGAAGCTTTTGAAAGGGAACTTAGCCAAAAAATAGATGAAGTTAGTGTAGAATTTTTAAATGATAATGAATATAAGATAGATGAAGTTCTAAGCCATTTGGACGATAAGACTTGGAAGGGACTTTTTCATCGTTTGGAAAAATACTTTAAATAAATAGAAGTTCATATTTAGAACTTCTATTTGCAAATGTCATCCAAGTCTTTTAATTCCAAGTTTAGAGCATTTGAAGATATATATACTTCCCACAAAGAAATACATAAAGAAATACACATTGTAAGTAAACTCAATCCAAATATTTTTTTACCAATATCATGAAACTCTAAAAAAAGTGAAAACATAGAAACAGTACATAATAACATTGATACCACTCCAAAAAACTGCATCCATTTTGTAAGTTCTAGTCTTGTTTTTAAATTTGCAATTTGACCTTTTAGTTCACTATTTTTTTGTTCTCTTGCTTGTCTACTAATTGAACGAATAAGTTGTCCAGTTGTTAAAAATCTATTTGTATATGCTAAAAGAAGTAGAGAAATAGCAGGGAAGAGTAAAGCAGGTGTTGATATCCCAATTTCCATAAAATGCCTTTATATTTTTTTCGTATTGTAACTAAAAGAATAAAAAATAATGGTTAAAATATATACAGTAAACTTAGATATTTAAGAAAATACCTATATATTTCTAAAGGCAGATAGTGTAGAATAGAAAATAATATTTTTATATAATAGGAAGAGATATGTCAGATATTGAAATAGCACAAAAAGCCTCTATGATACCAATTATTGATTTGGCAAAAAAGAAATTTAATATTCCAGCTGAACATCTTGACCCTTATGGTCATTATAAAGCAAAACTATCTTTAGAGTATGTTGATAGTTTAAGTCATCAAAATAAAGAGGGAAAACTTATATTAGTAACTGCCATAAGTCCAATTCCAGCAGGTGAGGGTAAAACAACCACAACAGTTGGTTTGGGCGATGCTTTAAATAGAATTGGGAAGAAGACAATTATCTGTTTAAGAGAACCTTCACTTGGGCCTTGTTTTGGATTAAAAGGTGGAGCTGCTGGTGGAGGATATGCACAAGTTGTACCTATGGAAGACATAAATCTTCACTTTACTGGAGATTTTCATGCTATTGGGGTTGCTCACAATTTATTGGCAGCCTTGATTGACAATCATATTCACCATGGAAATGCTTTAAATATAGATTCAAGACGCATAAAATGGAAGCGTGTTTTAGATATGAATGACAGAGCTTTACGAAAAATAACTATTGGACAAGGTGGGATAGGAAATGGTTTCTTAAGAGAAGATGGCTTTGATATTGTTGTAGCTTCTGAAGTTATGGCAATACTTTGTTTAGCTACAAATAGAGCAGATTTGAAAGAGAGGCTAGGACGAATAATTATTGGATATAAAACTGATAAAACAACTCCTATATATGCCAGTGATTTAAAAGCTCACGGAGCAATGGCAGCTGTTTTAAAAGATGCTATAAAACCAAATCTAGTGCAAACTTTAGAGAATAATATTGCTATAGTTCATGGTGGTCCTTTTGCTAATATTGCCCATGGATGCAACTCTGTAACAGCTACAAAAACAGCACTAAAGTTAGCAGATTATACAGTAACGGAAGCTGGTTTTGGAGCGGATTTAGGAGCTGAAAAGTTTTTAAATATTAAATGTAGAAGCTCAAAATTAAAACCTTCTGCTGTTGTATTAGTGGCAACCGTACGAGCACTAAAATATCATGGAGGTGTTGAAACAGATCATCTAAATCAAGAAAATTTAGAAGCCCTTGAAATAGGTTTTGCAAATATACAAAGACATATTCACAATATCACTAAAAATTATAATCTTCCTGTTGTTGTTAGTATAAATCACTTTACCCATGATACTGATGCTGAAACTTCACTTTTAAAGAAAAAGTGTGAAGAGTTAGGGGTGAAGTGTGTTATTTCAAGTCATTGGGCAAAAGGTGGAGCTGGGGCAGAAGAGTTAGCACATGAGATTATCGATGTTGTTGATAATAAAGAAGCTAGTTTTGATTATCTATATGATGATAACCTTCCTATTTGGAATAAAATTGAAGTAATTGCTACAAAAATATATGGAGCAAAAGAGATAGTTGCAAGTTCAAAAGTACATGAAGAGATAGATAAACTTCAAAATAAGTATGGAAAACTTCCTATTTGTATGGCAAAAACACAAATGTCATTTTCAACAAATCCCTCTTTAAAAGGAGCACCTATTAATCATATCATAGAAATAAGTGATATAAAACTAGAAAATGGAGCAGGTTTTATAGTTGCAATTGCTGGAAATATGATGACGATGCCTGGCCTTCCTAAAGTACCAACTGCAGAAAAAATCGATATCGATGATGATGGCTTAATTACAGGGCTTTTTTAGCTTTGTAATTTGAAAATTAAATAATTATTCTTAAGTTTGTTAATTAATACTGTAACCGTTTTGTAATTAAAGAAGATTAGAATTCTCTCACTAAATTAAAAAAAGGTAATTAACAAATGAAAAAAATCGCGTTATTAGCAGCAGCATTGCTAACAGTTTCTTCAGTTTCAGCAGCAGATTTAAAAGGTAGTGGAGCTTCTTTCCCTTATAGTGTTTATCAATCATGGATTGGTGCTTATTACAAAGCAACAGGTGTTCAAATTGATTATATTTCAAAAGGAAGTTCAGCAGGTATTAAAGATGCAAAAGCAAGAGCAGTTGACTTTGCAGGTACAGATGCGCCATTAAATCCTACAAAATTAGATAGTGCAAAATTATATCAATTTCCAGGTGTAGTTGGTGCAATTACAATGAGTTATAATATGCCAGATATTTCAAAATTGAGTTTGAGTAGATCTGCAATTGCAGGAATAGCTCTTGGAAAAATCAAATATTGGGATGATAAAATTATTACAGCTGAAAATAAAGGTGTAAAACTTCCTCATGAAAAAATTACTTTTGTACACAGAGCTGATGGTTCTGGAACTACATTTAACTTTACTTACTACCTAAGTAAAATTTCTAAAGACTGGAAAGAATCTTTTGGAGCTAAAAAGTCTCTTAACTGGCCAGGTAATCACCATGTTGGTGGTAAAGGAAATACTGGTGTAGCTGCACTTATCAAACAAACTCCATATTCTGTTGGTTATGTTGATTATGCTGATGCAACAAATAATAAACTTCAAATGGCTTCTGTTGAAAATAAAGATGGTCACTATATTGCACCTGAATTAAAAGCTTTCCAAGCTGCTGCTGCAAAAGCTGCTCTTGATCCTAAAAAAGACTTTTATGCTGTAATTGCTGATCCTTCAGGTAAAGATGTATATCCAATCGTTGCTGCAACATTTATTTTATTACCAAAAGAAGCAACTGATATGAATAAAAAAGTTACAGCTTTCTATGACTGGTCATATAAAAATGGACAAGCACTTGCAAGTGAATTAGGGTATGTTCCTCTTCCAGATGCATTAACAACTAAAATTAGTAAATACTGGGCTGACAAAGGTATTAAATAATATCGTCACACTAAACAACTTGAACTAAAGTTCAAGTTGTTTTTACCTTATCTTTAAAATATAAGTTTTCAAAAGTGTATTTTATGCATTTTTTAGAATTTATAAGTATTGGTTGTAAATGGAAAAAATTTTTAAAAATCTCTCTTTTATTAGTGCAAGTTTTGTACTAGTAGTTCTTATTGGAATATTTGTTAGTCTATTTAATTCAGCAAAACCTGCGATGAATGAATATGGATGGGGCTTTATTACTGATTCTTCTTGGGAAAAATATGTTACTGTAGAAGAACCAGAATCAAAATTTAAAACAAATGAGTCTACAAAAAAATCAACTGCAGCGGTTGAAGAAGAATCAGATGATGCATTTGATGATATTTTATTTGATGATTCCGATTCATTGACTAAAACTATTTATGGTGGATTGATTCCTATTGTTGGTACTATTCTTTCAACTTTGATTGCAATGGTTTTTGCTCTTCCAATTGCTATGGGAATAGCAGTTTTTCTAGCAGAAATTGCTCCAAAAAATATCTCTAATATGGTAGGTATAGCAATAGAACTTTTAGCTGCAATTCCAAGTATTATTTTTGGTATGTGGGGTCTATTTTATTTCGCACCGATTGTTCAAGGTATTGTAGGTGGATATCAAGTATCACTTTTAACAGCAGGACTTGTTCTTGGTGTTATGATACTTCCTTTTATGGCGGCAATTACAAGAGATAGTATGAGAACGACACCTGATGTTTTAAAAGAGTCTGCTTATGCTTTAGGTGCAACAAAATTTGAAGTTATAAAAGATATAATATTCCCTTATTCAAAAAGTGGAATTATTGGTTCAATTATACTTGCTCTTGGTCGTGCTTTAGGTGAGACAATGGCAGTTGCATTTTTGATTGGTTCTGTTTTTTCAATGCCAACAAAACTTACTGATCCTACTGTATCAATTCCAGTTGCTATGGCAAATAACTTTGGAGAAGCAACAGGACTTACGATGTCATCATTGTTTTATTTAGCATTTTTACTTTTTGTAATAAGTTTTACAGTTATCTCAATTGCAAAAATTTATTTTCTTAGAAAGGTTAATTAATGAGATTGTTTTTAAATAAGTTTATATTAATTTTATCAACTATTTCGGCTTTGATTGGTTTAGCTTTTTTAGGTTGGATATTAATTACTTTAGTAATAAAAGGATTGAGTTCTTTTCACCTTTCATTATTTTTTAATGACTTAATAAATGGAGGACTTAGAAATCTAATTATTGGTCAATTTATTATCGCAGGTATTGCCTCACTAATTGGTATTCCTATTGGAATGTTAGCAGGTATTTATCTACAAGAGTATGGTGGTAAAAAATTTGTAAGAGTTATAAGAGACCTTAGTGATATTATGATGAGTGCTCCATCAATTGTTATTGGTGCTTTCGTTTATGCAATTATTGTTGTTCCCACAGGAGGAACAAGTGGATTTGCTGGAAGTATTGCTTTAGCTATTATGATGATACCAATTGTTATTAATACAACAGATAATATGTTATCACTAGTTCCAAGAGAGTTAAGAGAAGCTGGTATGGCACTAGGTGCTAGTAAATATAGAGTTACCCTTGATATTGTTATAAAAGCTGCAAAAGTAGGAATTATGACAGGTTTACTTTTATCATTTGCAAGAATTATTGGAGAAACAGCACCACTTCTTTTTACAAGTGAGACAAGTAACTATTTTAGTTTAGATTTAACAGAAGCCTTCCCTTCACTGACTGTTAGTATTTACAATCTTGCAAATGACCCAGTTACAGCAAGCCGAGATTTAGCTTGGGCAGCATCATTTATACTTACAGCATTGGTTTTAGTGATAAACCTATCTGGAAGATACATTACAAGACACAAAGGATAAAATAAATGTCAATTATGAGTATAGAAAATTTTGGTTTTAGATATGCCTCTGCACAAACTAAATCATTAAATGATATTAACTTAAAAATTAAAAAAAATTCAATCACAGCTTTAATTGGACCTAGTGGATGTGGAAAATCTACACTACTTAGATCTTTAAATAGAATTCATGATTTATATCCTGGAAACGAATATTCTGGTAAATTGATGCTTTTAAATCAAAAAAAGAAAAAAATGGAAAATATTCTTGATTTAAAAAAAGAGAATAGTTTTATATCTTTAAGACAAAGAGTAGGTATGATATTTCAAAAACCTACACCTTTTCCAATGAGTATTTTTGATAATGTTGCTTATGGTTTAAGAATATCTGGAATTAAAAATAAAACTGAACTATCAGATAGAGTTGAAATGGCTTTAAAAGGTAGTGCTTTATATGGTGAAGTAAAAGATCGTATGAATAAAAGTGCCATGGGATTAAGTGGTGGACAACAGCAAAGATTGTGTATTGCAAGAGCGGTTGCTTTAAAACCTGAACTTTTATTATTTGATGAACCAACATCTGCACTAGACCCAATATCGACAGCTGCTATTGAAGAGTTGATAGTTGAACTTAAAAATGAAGTAAGTATTGCAATTGTTACACATAATATGCAACAAGCAAGTAGAATTAGTGAATATACTGCTTTTATGTATTTGGGAGATTTAATAGAATATGATGAAACATCAAATATATTCTTAAATCCAAAAGAGAAAAAAACTGAAGATTATATTACTGGAAGATTTGGATAATTAAAAATAACAGTTATTTTATTGTTATTAAAAAAGGCAAAGTTATTTTAACTTTGCCTTTTTTTAGTCTCTTGAAAGTTTAACTAACTGTTTAATCATAATTTTTGCACTATCTTCACTTAGAGGTTTTTCATAAGTTGTTAATAGTTCTCTTGCTAAAATATTTGCACCTAAGTGCTGAAATTGTATTCTCATAGCTTGAAGACCTTTTTGTCCTCCACCACCACTGTGTGTTGCTAATCCTACAATTTTTTCATTAAAAGCATCTCTCCAAGATTCAGTTGCTCTTGAAGTCCATGCCATTGCATTATTAAGAACTGGTGGCATAACTCCATTATATTCAGGAGCAACAATAATAAATGCTTTTAGAGATAAAATTTTATTTGCTAATTCTTTTGCAGTATCTGGAATTCCATTTCTTTCTTCTTCTACAGTACTATATAGAGGTAAGTCTAAATCCACTAAATTAATAACTTCTGCTTCAACATTTTCAATTGTTGCTAACTCTTTTAATTTATCACCAAGTTTTCTATTATTACTTGCACTTGCAACTAATATTCCTATTTTTGACATTTTTATCCTTTATAATATTTTTTGAAATATACCATACAAAACTTTACTCTTTATAACGAAGAAAATCAATATAAAAACCTAATATTATTTTAAATATCCAATTTATTGCATCATAAAATATAATGCTCCTGTGGTAGCAAAAGAGAAGATGATACCATATCCTACAATTGCAGAACACAATCTTGGAGCTAATCCTGCCATAGATGCCATAGCACCTGCTGTTATCATAGCAGGCATTGCAGCTTCTATAATTGAAACTTTTGCTGGTAATCCACTCCAACCAAATATAAAACAAATAAGAAAAGCAATTGCTGGACCAATAATAAGTTTTATAAAACTTGAAACAAAAAATGGCTTAATATCATGGGCTGGTATTTTAAATTGTAATTGTAAACCAACAGCTACTAAAACTAAGGGCACAATTGTATTTGAAAATATTTTTAATATGTGTATTACCATAGGTGAAAGAGTTGTTCCCATAAGTAAAAGACCAACAATCAATGAAAGAAAAGGAGGGAAAGTCACAACTTTGATAGTAATAATTTTAAAATTAGTTTTTCCACTACCTGAGTACAAAGTTAAAACAAAAGTTGCATAACTGATTAAAAATATGAAAGTACCAAGTTGATCATAAATAAGTAAATAAGCCATAGCCTCTTGCCCATAATAAGCATTTATTAAAGGAATACCTAAAAATGAAGTATTACCCAAAACAGTCACTAACATCAAAGCACCTGTAACTTCTTTCGTAAATTCAAGCCATCTTGAAACATAAAAAGTAATAACAGCAGTAATACTCATAACACTCCATGCAATTACTATTGGGATTATCATTGTAAGTGATATATTCATTGTAGGGATTTCAAGAAGTATCATAGCTGGCATCGATATATAAATTACAAATTTATTTAAAATCTCAGGAGTATTTCCGGGGAATGCCTTAAGAATTTGAAATAAATAACCTAATCCAATACATAAAATAATAAGTATAAAATTTTCCATTATAATTGCCTTTAATAGAGTTCAGGCATATTGTATCTTCAAGAAGATCAGTAGTTGTTTTTAATGGTTTAGGTGAAAATAATAGAATGCCTAATTAGTATGTGAATAGTATCAAAAAAACAATTAATCTTTTAACTTAGATTTAACAGTATCCACAAATATTTTAAAAATCTTTAAATGTTGCTTTTTGTAAAAAAGATATTCAGGATGCCATTGTACTCCAAATATTAAATTATTTTCATCTTTTTTTGATATTGATTGAATAATATTATATTTATCAACTGCTTCTAATTTAAAAGATTCAGGTAGTTTTTGTACAGCTTGATGGTGTAATGTATTTATCTTTAAATTTGAAGTTTTTAAACATGTATCTAAAATACCACCTTTTGTTACACTTATAGTTTTCCAAGGTAGTGGAGTATATTTGTAATCATATCCATCTCTTCTTATGTCTTTGCAAAGTTCTCCTCCAAAAAATATATTTATTAGTTGATATCCTCTACATATTCCAAAAACTGGTTTATTATTTTCTACAGCTTTATTTAAAAGTGTATACTCTAAAACATCCCTTTTATAAGATATTACATCTTCTAATTTGCAAGTTTTATCTTCAATAAAAGCATTATATAAATCATTTCCTCCACTTATGAGTAATCCATCCATATCTAAATCATCATAGGGTTTATTGGGAGTGATTATTTTAGTACGAGCTCCACATAAAAAAAGAGAAAAGATTATAAAGAACCTAGATACAAATCCTTTTTTAGGACCTGTAACTATTATAGTAGGTCTGTTATGTAACCATGACATTGTTCTATCCATTCATTTTTATTAAATAAAGGTGAATCAAGTTGAATCAAAAACTCTTTACTCATTTTTGTAAATACTTTTTCATTGTTTGCTAAGATTTCAACTATTACCCATAATTGAAACTCTTGAGAAAGATTCCATCTAAATAGATTTACTTTTGAATTTGGTAATCGATAGTGATATGTAGGTCTTGGATTTATTTTCTCTTTTGGAAGATGTTTTCTTACTTCTTTTTCATTCCAAAAAGCTAATTGTGGCAACATATCTAAAATACGATTTCTTGTAGGATTATATTTTATGTAATCTTGCAGAAACTCTTCTTTTGTTGGTTTATAATCTAAATCAATAATTTTTTTAATATACTCTTTTGGAAAATCATTTATATAAGGTGAAACTTTTCTTGCAATATCAACTTCACTTTGTAGTTCTATCCATTTTTGAATAATTAAAAATGATTTAAAAAGTCTTAGTACATCTTCAATATTTTGACTTGGTGGCTCTATATTAAAATGAACTCCAAAGGCATAATAAAGTGAATGAGTAGTCCCTAATGCTCCATTTAACCTAAGACTTTCAATTAATCTATCAGCTTCTTTTAGGTCTTTAATTGGTATTGGAGGAGTTGCTATTTCAAAAGGTACAAATCGCTTTGATGTTTTATCTACAATATCATCTATACTATGGGACATATTTCCTATTATGTTACTAAGTTTATTAAATAAATTATCAGTTTGCATTTTTTGGAGTAATTGTGCATCTAGTTCAAATTTAAAGTTTCCATATTTAGTATCTTTTAATTCAAGTTCATATTTTGTAATTTTTTCTAAATTTCCACCAAATAATTCAGACACAAGCTCAGCACTTTTTTCTAATGAAAGATTTGAGTACTCAATTTCAATACCTAGATGTCTTGGTTCATTTTTATTATTAAAAAAAAGTTTTGACAAATACTTCTTCTCTATTACTTCTTGGTGGCTTATTTGCATACTACTCCTTTTAATCTTTTTATTATAAAGATAACATAAGTTATTTAAACATAACTTAATTATTTTTTAAGATAGGATGTAATTATTTACAATTTTTTGGTAGTTTTATAGAAAATTGAGCACCTACATAAGTTTCATTGTTATATTGAAATTCTTCATTTGTCGCATTGATTTCTCCATTCATATTTGTAATGATTTGTTTACTCATATAAAGCCCAATACCAGTTCCACCCATGTCTTTTTTAGTCGTAAAATATGGTTTAAATACATCACTTAAAATATCCTTAGGAATCCCACCATTAGTGTCTTTTATTTTAATATATAAAAAAGTATTGTCTTCAAAAACATCAATAAATACATATTGCTTTTGAGTTTTATGTGGAGATTTTATAAATTCATCTTTTGCATTCTTTATAATATTTATAAAAACTTGTAAAAGTTCATTTTGATAGCCACTTAGATATGTTTCCTTTATATTTTTAATAATTTCAATATTACTAGTTTTAAATTCTGAACTAATTAATTTTAATGTTTTTTCAAAAATAGTTTCTATATTAAAGTATGTTTTCTCTTTACTTGGATTGAAAAAGTTTCTAAAATCATCAATTGTAGTAGTTAAGTGAATAACTGAATTGTCAATATTATCAATTGCTTCGTTTATTTCTTCTTCAGAGTTATGACTTTCATCTTCTTTATTTAGCCTTAGAAGGCTATTTGACATGCTTATTAAGTTTAGTGGCTGTTTCCATTGATGTGCAATATTTCCAATCATTTCTCCCATAATTGCCATTTTTGATTGTTGAATTAATAGCATTTCTTTTTCAATTGTTTTTTTTGTTTCTAAGTCTAAGTTTTTTCTATATTCTTTAAATTTTGTAGCAATGATATTTGATACATAAAAAGAAATTGCTATTAAAAAAAGTGTCATAATACTACTAATAATTAGTATCTTGTTTATAACTTGCTTACTATTTTTCGTAAGTTCAATTTCTCTTTGTTTTATTACTTCATTTAACCTATCTAAATAAAAACCATTTCCAATTACCCAATTCCACTTCTCAAAAAGTTTTATATAAGAGATTTTTGCAGATGATTTATAGTTTGCATTATAGGTTGATAGATAATCTAAATATCCTTCTTTATTAGTCTTTGCAAAATTCAATATATCTTTTACGACAAAATCACCTTTAGAATTTTTTACTTTTAGCCTATTTTGACCAATACATTCTGTTCTAATATCAGACAGACAATTACCATTTAAATCATATACAAAGATATATCCATTTTCGTTGTATCTAAATCTTGTAATCCATTCTAAAACTTTTTTCTTTACCTTCTCTTGAAAGTCCATGGTATATTCACCAGTACCAATAACTACATTATATGGTTCAAAATATTTGTAAAAACTTATTTTTTCGTAAGCGTGAGTTTTGTTATTTGGTTTATACCAATAGTACTTATCAAAGGCTTCATTTTTATTTTTAATTGTTTGGGTTATTTTTTTTACAAATTTATAACCTTTCGCATCTTCGTAATCAAGCATATTTTTTCCCTCAAACTCTTTATTAAAGGGTTGTAATATCTTAACACCATTTATGTCATCTATAAAAAAATAACCTCTATTATTATTGTAAGACATTCCTGTTAATGCATGTTTTATAGTAGTTAGTATGCGTTTTTTTGATCTTGTTTGTTCGTTTGAAAACTCATTTGATTCTTCTGTATAAAGTATATTTGCTACTTTGTATGCTTCATATACTTTTTCTTTGATAGTTTTTTTTAAATTTTCTTCTGATTTACTTATTTCATCATTTATTAAAGAGATGATATTTAATACTTCATATCTAACAATTTTTTTGTTTTCATTTAAATAGTTCGTTTTTAAAATATCAACTTCTTTTTTAACATCTTGTTTTTTTTGTTCAATAAATATGTATGTAATAATAAAAGAGAATATTATTACAGGTATTATTGCTCCATATTTAATTAAATTTAAAATATTTTTTTCATTATCAAAAAATTTCATAAGATTCCTACATTAAATAAATTATTTAATTATAGCTAAAGGAAATAAAAAGAAACTTTCGATTATTAAAAAATAATAATTTAGTTATAAAATTTTAGTGCTGAATCAATATCAGGTTTTAAAATTAATTTTTTTGAATCAAAAATAATCCCAAATTTATTTAATTTATTCATTATTCTCTTATTTACGCCAGTTATTATAAGAACTTTTTCATTTCTTTCAAAGTTCTCTATCATTGATTCTATTGCAACAAGAGCAGTCATATCTATCATTGTTACATGCTCCATATTTAAAATAACAATTTTTATGTCTTCTTTTGTAGAAATTAGTATTTTAAGAGCATTTTGTGCTGCACCAAAAAACATAGGTCCATTGATATTATAAATAGCAATATCATTTGGAATATTTTCATGAACAATAGAGTGCTCTTTATTAATAAGTTCAATAGAGTATAATTCTATAGTTCTTTTTATAAATAAAATAGAAGCAAGTCCCATTCCCACAGCAACAGCAATTTGCATATCAAGAAGTACAGTCAAAGAAAAACATACTAATAATACATAAACATCATGTTTGGGTGCTACTTTTATTATTTTTATAAAGTGTTTGACTTCTGACATATTCCAAGCAACAACTAAGAGTAAAGCAGAAAGTGAAGCCATAGGTAAAAATGATAAATATGAAGCAAAAAATAGTATTGAAAAAAGAATAAATATAGAATGAATAATCGAAGAAATTTTTGCTGTTCCACCTGATTTGATATTTACAACAGTTCTAGCAATTGCAGCAGTTGCTGGTATACCTCCAAAAAAAGGAACTACAATATTTGCTATTCCTTGTCCTATTAACTCTTTATTTGGATTTGTTCTATTGTTTGTCATTCCATCTGATATTACAGCACATAATAACGATTCTAAAGCACCTAATATGGCAATTGCAATACTATGTGGCAATAATTTATATAATAAATCTAAATTTAAATCAGCCATCGAATAATTAGCCCAAGGAATATTGAACTGCAAAGGAATAGGGGGAATTCCGTTTCCTTTTATTTCTCCTATTTGATAACTAAAAGTTGAAAAAATAGTCGATATTTGAATATCTGGATTATTTGAGTTAAATAAATAAACTCCTATTGTAACTATTGATAAAGCAATCAAAGGAGCTGGTATTTTAGTTTTTACTTTTGGCCATAATATTAATAAGCCCAAAGTTATTATTCCTACAATTAATTCATTGATTTGAAATGTAGGAAAGGCTTTGATTAAAGTATAAACTTTTTCATAGAAATGACCAGTAAAAGATTCAATCTTTAAACCAAAAAAATCTTTTATTTGAAAAGTAGCAATTACTACAGCAATACCAGTTGTAAATCCAACAGTAACAGGATAAGGAATTAGTTCTATTAAGTTCCCAAGTTTAAATAATCCCATTAAAACAAGAATAAATCCTGACATTAATCCACACAATAAAAGTCCAACAAGTCCAAATTCATGTACAATTGGAATTAAGATGACTACAAAAGCAGCAGTTGGTCCTGAAATATTTATTTTACTGCTACCAAATATAGATGCTAATATACCAGCGATAATAGCAGTGTAAAGACCATTTTGTGGTGGAACACCAACTGCAATTGCTAATGCCATAGATAATGGCAATGCAATAATTCCAACGGTTAGACCTGAAAATATATTGTTTTTCATTTGTTTTCTTTTTGATTAATTTTATAGGTAGTATTTTTTAGATCAGTATTTTTCATAATTTATTTCTTTTAAAATTTAAGCATATATTTCAGTAGTATAACTCGCAATAACTTGTTAAACCTTAGGTGAATAGATAAAGTAGTAATTTAATAATAAAAGAGCTAAACGCTCTTTTATTATTTACAAAGAAAAGTATAGTTTGTATTTATTTTAACTTCTAAAGAATCATCAATAGGTTTAGCAATACTAGATGTTTTACTCAAAGCTGAAGCTTCCATAAGCGTATTTCTAAGTACAGGTGTATATCTTTGATCTTTAGAAATATTAATATCTTTAATGCTACAAGTTTTATTAGAAAATAATTTTTCTAAATTTTTTGCATAATCAATTCCAAAAGTAAAAGCTTGATTTTCTAACTTTCTGTATGAAACTAACATCTCTTCTTCTGTAAGAATCGGATTAGAAGTACCTATTGATGTTTTATTTATATTTGATTTATTCAAATAATTTATGAATTCATTTAAACTTTTAGTATCATCATATGTACAAGTAAAATTAATATTAGAAATATACCCTTTATTTTCTTTTTTATTATTGATATAAACAATATTTGGATTTATCGAGTATTTGCCTCCACTACATTCTAAATTCTTATGTTCTTTTAAATCTTTTACTTTCTTTAATATTGATTCCATATTATTTTGTATAGTATCAAAACTTGGACTTTGATTTTCTGCTGAAACATTAATTTTGTAGCTTGTAGTTTTTGCAGTATTTGTAAAACTTTCATTTAATGAGATTGTTGTTGCATTTAGACTTAAAAATGATCCCCAAAATGCTAATATTAGTAGTGTTTTTTTCATAATATTCCTTATTTTTTATTTTTAAAACTCAAGTATATCATTTAAAAGATAATGCTTTGTAAATCAGTTTTATCTGTCTTTTCAAGAACAAAATATAGAATAACACAAATTTTATCTATTTCTTTGCCATTATCGTTTATAATGAGGTTAAATTAAAAAATAAATATTTAACATAAAAGGTAAACGATGGGATTAGGTGTCCCAGTACTTAGATGTTTATTATTGCCTTTAAACTACCATAATATAAGACTTCTAATTCAATTTAAGTTTTAAATAAAATACAAAAGTCCTTGAATAGTCCTTGTCAAAATAATAAATTATGAGTAAATTAAAAAGTTCACTTTTTTCTTCCATAATCACTTAAGGTTTATGGAACTTTGCAGTTTTTACTTTTTGAACACTTTATGGAACACGGAAAACTTACTTGAGTACTTCGTGTTTCAAAACCTAGTGGTTAAGAAAGAGATTATTCAAAATTTTGTATTCTATTTCTTGTTGATAAATCATACTATTATGGAATATATTAAACCAAACCTATTGATGATTAGGTTATTAATATTTTAGTTAGGGAAAATTAGCAAAAATTAACAAAATTTTTAATCTATAGTTATAAAAGAAAAATTAGTCTATAATTATTAAAATATTATTTACATATAGCCAGTAAAAAAACTTTTGAAAAAATTTCCACAGAAAAAGGAATCTCTTCTTCTAAGAAGCTCCCAAATCCCATACATATAGCTTTAAATGTTGCAGTAGAATCTGAATGTATATAATAAAGTTTTATTTTTTTGTTTATTGCCTCTTTTTCAAGTATTTCCCAATTTATTTTTACAATAGGCACAATAACTATTGATAATCCACTTCCTTCTCTTAGTATTTTAATCTTATCCTTTAAATAAAAGAGTAAAGATTCTTTCATAATGTTATGTTTCTTTTTATTTAAAATTCTAGTTTTCCTTATGTGTTTTTCCCAATAACCATCTTTAATAAATAATTCAAGCGTTTTTTGTGTATCAATAGATACACCAGAGAAATGAAAATTAAATTTCTCTTTGTATAGTGGCAATAATATTGTTGGTAACACAAGATAACTAACTCTTAGAGCAGGAGAAAGAGATTTTGAAAATGTACCTGTATAAAT